>JAFUIW010000078.1 GCA_017473945.1 Methanobrevibacter sp.
AAACCGTATTATGTGGAGGTATCACTGAATTAATCAATGCAGGATTCACTACTTTAGTTGAAGCTGGTTATCAACCTGAAATCGCTTACTTTGAAACCTGTCACGAAGTTAAACTCATCGTTGACTTAATCTACGAAAAAGGTTTCGCTGGAATGTGGCACGATGTAAGTAATACCGCTGAATATGGTGGATTAACCAGAGGTAATAGAATTATTACTCAAGAAGCAAAAGACGGTATGAAAGCTGTTTTAAAAGAAATCCAAGATGGAACCTTCAAAAAACAATGGGCTGAAGAAAACGCTACCGACGGCGCTAACTTAAAAGAAATGAGAGCTGCTGAAGGTCAAAAAGACATTGAAATTGTTGGTGAAAGATTAAGAAAAGCTTGCGGATTACAAAAAGACGATTAAGTCTTTTTATTTTCTTTTTTTATTTTAATTTTTTGTGATAATCATGGTATTTATCGGGATGGACCATGGAACTACTGGAATCTCCTTTTGTCTGATGTCTGATGAGGGCAATGTTATTGATGTTTTTAAGATAGGGAGAGAGGAAAGTAAGAAAGGTCTAGTTTCAGCAGCTGAGGAACTTGCGAAACGTGTTGATTTTAAAGACGTGAAATTGATGGCCATTACCTATGCTATGGGCGACGGTATTAGTAAGATTCTTCCAACCGACAAGGTGGAAGACAGGGGAATTCTGTCCATTAACGGCGCCGGCAAGGTTACAGGTGGTGGAACATCTGTTTTTTCTGAGCTTGAACAGTTGGATATTGATTCAATAATGATTCCTGGTCTTCATAAGGATTCCACTTCTTTAAATGAATTGTTCAGAGCGGCTTATTCTCACCAGGCAAGTCCCGAAAAGGTTAGTATTTCATACAATGCAGTAAAGGAAACTGGGTGGTCCAATTTTATTGTAGCGGATATCTCCTCCAACAGTGTGGATATCCTGATTGAAGATGGAAAGATAAAGGGAGCTATGGATGCGTGCGTCGGTGCAATGGGTATTGTGCATGGGCCAATAGATTTGGCAATGATTAGAGACATTGACGAAAACAATGCATCAGCAAACGACTGTTTTTCACATGCAGGAGCTATTAAAATAGCCGGAATTGACGGCAAGGTCGCCAACATGAAAGATCAGCTTTTGGAAAATTACATAAAAGGTGATGAAAAGGCAAAACTGGCCATCGATACTTTGATAATGACCGTAGCTATGGAAATAGCTGGTCTTGATGTTGTATGTGAAAATGAAATTGAAGGAATAGTTCTGACAGGTTCCATTGGAAGTGCAAAAGAGCCATTCAATTTTGAAGATGAAATCAACAGATATTTCAAAAATAAATATGACTTAAAGGTCATTTCAAAAGAATCTGGAGCTATTGGTGCAGCTCAAATAGCAATGGATGTTTATAATGGTAAAAAAGAGATTTTAGGAATTGAAGTTGATATTTAAATTCCTATTTTTTATCTTCTTTTAAACTTACAAATACTACGTTTCCGCCTTTGATAGTTTCAAGACCGTTTTCATTTTCAAGGACTAGATTTAAATAATTATCAATAGCAATTATTTTTCCTTCGCTGTGATTGTTATCTCTTAAATCAACACTAACATACTTATTTTTAAACTGTGCAAAAAGTTTGTTTACATTATCTTGTTCACGACTCATTTTTTCAAATCCTTGAATATTCTATTTTTATATTGATATTTCAACTTTAAATACTTTAATGTTCTATATATTATTATGGCAATAAATCAATTAGAAAGTAATTTAGAAGCTATTACTCGTACAATAGCTCAATTAAAAAAAGACGGATGCACTGATGAAAAGGTTTTAAACGAGCTTAGAGAAGAAAGAGAAAAAATACTTAAAGACTTAAACTTATAAGTATTTTAACTTATCCATTCTTTTAATAAACTCATATCGCTTGTTAAATCAATTTTTAATGGTGTTATTGTAGTTTTTTGAGCTCTACGCAATTCATAACCATCACTGCCAGGCTTATCTAAATCATAAGGTTCACCGCCAATCCAGTAATATGGATTGTCACGTGGATCCAAACGTTTTTCAATAACTGGGACATACATTCTATTTCCTAGTCTAACGACTTCAAATTCTTCGTTTATAGGGTTTGCTGGAATATTGACATTCAACAAATCAATTCCTTCAGGTAAACCTTTTTTTAATATTATTTTAGCTAATTTTTTAAGCATTTTTCCTGCAAAGTCAAAGTCGATTCCAACTTCTCCGGTGACAAATTTCACATCATCACTTGTAACTTCCTGTGAAATTGCAATTGTTGGAATTCCAAAGCTAGCAGCCTCAAGAGCAGCGCCCAATGTCCCGGATGTTGTCAACTCTGCTTGTCCAATGTTATATCCTGTATTAATTCCGGAAATCATTATGTCGGGCTTTTCATCCATTATTTCAAAAAGTGCAATTGTCACTGCATCGGTTGGTGTGCCGGTAACACCATAACCCAAACTCCCATCTCTTAAAATGTGTTCATTTACCCTTAAAGGTTCATATAATGTTAGTGCATGACCAATTCCACTTTGTTGTGTTTCAGGAGCAACCACATAGGTGTCGCATAAATCTTCGACCGCTTTTTTTGAAGCCAGTATTCCTGAAGCGGTTATTCCATCATCATTACTTATCAATGCGTTCATATATTAATTAAGGCATTTTATTTTTTAAATAATTTTAGGTTCAACAGTAATATAAAAAACTTTAATAATAATTTCAATTATAAAATATAATATTAATATTCTATGAAAAAACACACGCGGGTGGAAACTTGGAAAAACCACAATTGATTAATTTTATAGCAAAAGTAATGGAGGACTCTGGTTTCAAGGTTTA
>JAFUIW010000079.1 GCA_017473945.1 Methanobrevibacter sp.
AACAACCCGCGAAGGCGATGATATTTTTGTTGATGCAAGAAAACTGTCTATTTCAATAGCAAGCGTTTCATTAAGTTCTGCAAAAATACATTTTGCACTTAACCTTGAAGATAAGGGGACTCCAAGTGATGTTGAAACAATTGGTCTTTATGACATTAAGGTTGATGGCAAACAGATATTTAATGAAGATAACTTAACAGATTTAATCAATGAGACTGCAGAAAGGTTCATCAATGAATTGAAAACAATTGAAAATGATATAAGTAAAACAAAGGTGTTAATATGAAAATTTTAGTTAATGGTATTCAGTCAAATTTAAGGTTTTCATCCGCTCACGTTATTCCGGGCCATGAATCATGCGGATTTATTCATGGACACTCATATTTCGTTGATGTTGAAATTGAAGGAGAAAGGGCAGGTGAATTCGAGTTCGTAGTTGACTTTAAAGATGTTAAATCATACACTAAGGCGATTTGCGATGAACTTGACCACAGACTCTTAATTCCTGTTTATAATAAATTAATTGATTTTAAGGATTTTGACAAGAAATCTGATTCAATCTTTGATTTGAAAGAGCAGAAAACTGCTCACTTTAAAATTGACGGTAAAGGATATTCAATTCCTTCTGAAGACTGTGTATTTTTACCTCTTCCCTACACTTCCGCAGAAGAGCTGTCCAAGTTTTTCGCAGAAACATTGGCACGTAAACTTTCAGAAACTTATGACAATTTAAGCTATGTTGCAGTATGCGTCAATGAGGGAATCGGCCAGGGTGCAGAATACAGGAAAGATTTATGATGAAAGCCCCAATCATTGAGATATTCTCATCCTTTCAGGGTGAAGGATTGTTAATAGGTGAAAGGCAGATATTTGTCAGATTTGCAGGTTGCAATCTGAACTGCAATTATTGCGACACCAATGACAGTAAATCAGAAAAATCAGGCAAGCTAATGACTCCACAGGAAGTAACTGATGAAATCAATAAATTGTTGACTCCTGATTGCAAGACCATTTCATTTACTGGAGGTGAGCCAAGCTTATATCCTGACTTCATCAGTGAAGTCAGTAAAAATTCAGATTTAAAAATTATGCTAGAAACTAATGGTACTTTGCCGGACAATATTGATTTAATTGATGAATTGGACATGGTTTCATTGGATATAAAGTTGCCTGAGCATTTTGACGGCGATTTTGATGAAAGTATTTTTATAAATGAAATTAAATCACTAAATTTATTAATGGCGAAGTCCATAAGTGTATATTGTAAAGTAGTTATATTGCCTTCAACAAAAATAAAGTCATTTAAAGGGGTAGTTGAAAAATTATCACAGAATATTTCAAACAAAAGCAACCTTAAAATAATTATCCAACCATCTAGTCCTCTCACAGACTGGAGCGATATTAATTTTAGATTATTTAATTTTTCTGAAATTGTTGGGCAATATTTTGAAGTTTCCACCATTCCTCAAATCCATAAGATTTTGGATATCGAGTGAATTTTGTTTTTGATATTAGATTTTATTCATTGAAGAGCAATTGTAAATTGAGGTGTGAAAATGAAAAATAAAACATCCATTAATAGAAAATCAAATACAGGTGCAGTTGAGCGTGAAACAAAAGTTCACGACAAAGAAGGAGACATAATGGCTATTGCAACTAGAGACGTTATTTCAATTCCTCCTTCCAAAAGTATAAAAGACACTGCAAAAGTAATGATGGAACATGAATTCAGAAGATTACCAATCACAGATCCAGGTTCAGGCAAGTTATTGGGTATTGTAACAGTAATGGATATATTAGATTTCTTTGGTGGAGGAAAAAAATTCAACATTATTGAGAAAAAATACGAAGATAACTTCTTAGCAGCCATCAATGAACCAATTAAAGAAATCATGACTCGTGATTTAATCACTTTATCAAATAAAGCTTCAATTGGTGAAACTATTGAAACAATGTTGTCCAATCAATTAGGTGCAATTCCTCTTACAGATGCTGATGGAAAACTCGCAGGTATTGTAACCGAAAGAGACATTGCTTTATCATTAGCAGGTATGGCTGGCAAAGAAACCGTACAAGATTATATGAGTACAAAAGTATTCACCACAACTCCTGGAACACCTCTTGAAGGTGCATGTAAAATCATGGTTAGAAATGGTTTAAGAAGAATTCCAATCGTAGGTGGTGAAGCGGATATCTCTAAAGCAGCTAAAAAATTATTAGGTATCTTAACTTCCACTGATGTTATCAGATTCCTAAATGCAAAAGAATTATTTGATCATTTGAATTCTAATTTAGCAACTGATGTTTTAAAAACAGTCATTTCTGAAATCATGGTTGAAGACCCAGTAACTGTTGAACCTACCATGACTATAGGCGAGTTATGTGAACTTTTCGCTGAAAGAAACATTGGTGGAGTGCCAGTTGTTAAAGATGACAAAGTATTAGGAATTGTCACTGAAAGAGACATTTTACAAGCTGTTAAAAGATATTAAATTGATTTATAATAAGGAGATGATAATATGCAAATTAAGAATTTGATGTCTGAGGATTTAATCACTGTAGACAAAGATCAAAATCTTTCTGATGCTTTAAAATTGTTACGTAAACATAATGTATCTCGTTTACCTGTAACTAATAATAAGGAATTAGTTGGTATTATTTCAGAAAGGGACATAGCAAATAAGCTCGGTTCTTCAAAATATGAAAGCATGCCTGCATCAAGACTTCATATTTCATCCGTAATGGTTAAAGATGTATTTACAGTTCCGCAAACAATGCAATTGGAAGATGTAGCAAAATTAATGCTTGAAAATGGAATTGGTTCTGTTCCAGTCATGGATGATGGCAAAATGGTTGGAATTGTTTCAAAAGCAGACTTTGTCACTCTTGCAAATGGAATTGCATTCGATAAGATAACTGTAAAAGAGATAATGTCAAAAGATTTAATTTCAGTATCTCCAACTGAAAGGCTTATTCATGGAAGAAGATTGATGATTGAAGCTCATGTTGGCAGATTGCCTGTTATTGATGATGAAAAACTTGTTGGAATGATTACATCTAAGGATTTAATGAGAGCATTCATTGACTTTAGAAAAAAAGTTCCGGAAAAGTATCAGAAATCTCAAATTAAAGAGGTTTTAATAGAAGACATTATGTCTACTAACCCAACTTATGTAACAAAGGATATGTCTATCTCTGAAGTGTCCAAAATAATGATTGAAACCGGATTTAACGGTTTGCCTGTTGTTGAGGATGAAAAAGTGGTAGGTATTATCACACAAACAGATATTTTAAAACTAATTGAAAAATTAGAATCTTAAATTCGTATAGTTTTCATAACTATACTACTTTTTTTTATTTTTAAAGGGGGTTTAAAAATTACATTAATTTCATTTTTAGGTCCTAAAGGAACTTTCACTCATGAAGCGGCTAATTTTATCGGTGATGAACTGATTCCATATTGCACAATTCCTGCAGTTATGGAAAGTGTAGTTAATAATGAGTGCTCTTTTGGTGTTGTTCCAATAGAAAATTCCATTGAAGGACCTGTCGGTATTACTTTAGATTCACTGGCCCATAAATTTGATTTGAAAATATATAATGAAATAATTATTCCAATAAATCAAAATTTAATTGTCAATCCTGGATGTACAATGGACGATATTGAAGACGTATATTCTCATGCTCAAGCTATAGCGCAATGTCAGGAGTTTATTCGCGAAAATAAAATCCAGCCGCATTATGCTGTCAGCACAGCAAGAGCTGCAAAGGATATCATAGGTGATAATTCCAAGGCAGCTATCGGCAATTCAAAGATTGTGGAATTATACGGTTTGGAAATTTTAAAATCCAATATTCAGGATGTCAGCAATAATGAAACCAGATTTGTTGTAGTTTCAAAAAAAGATCATGAGATGACCGGAAAAGATAAAACTTCCATCATATTTTCAATATATGAGGATAAACCTGGTGGTTTATATAAGATTTTAGGAATATTTGAAAGACATGACATCAACTTAACCAAAATCGAATCCAGACCTTCAAAAAAGGGTTTAGGTAAATATTTGTTCTTTGTTGACTTTAACGGCCATAAAGATGATGAGTTAATTGAGAATATTTTAAAAGAAGTGGATGAACATACTTATTTTTTAAAAGTGTTAGGTTCTTATCCCGAATTTTAAGTAAACTTTAAATTAATGATTATATAAAATTAATTATGTATAAATTCAGGGAGGTAGGAATATGTCAGATGATAGAGAAAAACTTCTTAGGGTCATGGACAATCTTGAATCAGATTACCGGTCTGGTAAAATATCTGCTGAAAAGTATAGTTATTTCAGATCAAAATATGAGGATAAATTAAACTCCATCGATGCCCGAGATGCTACCAGAAGAATTAGATCAATGCAAGGAAAATCTCCTAAGAGCACTGGTAATAAAAGACAAAGAAAACCTACCAAAAATAAGAAAAAAGAAGAACAGGATTTGGTTCAAAAGTATATTATTAATCCAAAAAAATCTGATGCTAAATATAATAAAAAGAAAAAACCTGCAATGGATAGTGGAACATTTAAATTATTGCTGATATTGATTTTAGTTGTTGGATTTACTGCAGGAATTGCATATGGTATTTTTAATTTAGATTTTGGATCTTTATCTCAAGGTGAAACTGTAGCTGTTGTTGATGATACTGCATTCCCTGAATTCACTGAAAATGTCAAACTCAATACTTCAGCAAACAATCAAAGCAATTACGGTAATTATAATTATTCAAGTTATTCAAGTACTAGTGTCCAAACCACTGCTGATGATTCGGCTTCGAATGATTATGACGATTCTTCGTCAAGTAGTTCTAATAGCTATCAAAGTAATCAGCGCCAGTCATCATCGGATAGTGATAGTTCGGCCAGTAACAGTAGAAGTAGTTCACAATCTAATGTTGAAACAACTACTGATGGAAATTAATTTATAGGGTGATTATTATGAAAAATAATATTTTGAAAGGAAGTGTGATTTTCATTATTTTGGCATTGTTCTTAATTTCCACTGCGACAGTATTCAGTGCCGATAACAATAATTCCAATAATGATTTGAACATATTGTCTTTATCTAAAGGAGGCATTACAATTGAGTATCCGTCCGATTGGGGTGTTTCAAAAGCAACTTCAAATTATTCTATAATGGCAATTTCAAAATTGGATTCCATAGATTCATTCGGTATAGGTCAGGTAAATGTCAATGTCGAGAAAAAACCTGTCGAAGGGGATTTTTATACATTTGTAAATGATTCTTACGTTTCAATGCAAAAGGACAGTTCTTATCAGTTAGTTTCAGCAGGTGAAGTCTCAGTTGGTGGAGAAAACGGATTAGAATATATCTATACTTCTACAGAGGCAACTGGTCAGAAAGAACATAAGGCAGTTTGGTTCGAAAGAGGCGGACAGGCTTATGTTATAATGTATAGTGCGCCTATTGCTGAATTTGAAGACAATCTATATGTTTTCGATTATATATTGTCAGGAATTCAAATTACATAATTATTTTTTTTAGGTGTAAATATGATTATTTTATGTGTTACCGGCAGCGTTGCTGCCAGTGAATCAGTCAAATTGGCCCGTTAACTGAGAAGAAATGATGTTGATGTTAAATGTTTCATGAGTGAAGCTGCCTGCGAACTCATACATCCTAATTCAATGGAATTTGCAACAGGCCATGAAGTGGTTACTAAATTGACAGGCGATATAGAGCATGTCAAATATTCTCAGGAAGATTTGATATTGGTTGCCCCTGCCACCGCAAACACAATCTCCAAATTTGCATATAAGATAGCGGATAATCCGATTTCCACTTTATTGATTACCGCATACGGGCATGACACTCCAATAATTTTTGTCCCTTCAATGCACGATTCAATGTACAAGGCAATAAAGCCTAACATTGACAAGATAAAAGAAGAGGGTTCAGCCATTTTTATTAGACCTCGTATGGATGAAGGAAAAGCCAAATTCCCGTCTAAAGAGGATATTGTCTTGGAGGCTTTAAGAACTATTAATTTAAACAAAAAGGATTGATATTATTAAAGGAAAAAAAGTTTTAATAAGTTTAGGCGGAACTTACGAACCCATTGATTCTGTAAGGGGAATTACAAACAAGTCCTCTGGAAAAATGGGTTTGGAACTTGCAAAAGAGGCCTACATTAGAGGTGCTGATTTAAAGTTGGTTGTCGCAAATGTCAGTGTTGAAATTCCTTCTGTTTTTGATGTGGTTCACGTTGAAACCAGTCAGGAAATGAATGATACTGTTTTAGAATTAATACCTGATTATGATATTTTCATTTCCACAGCTGCGGTTTCTGATTTTGAATTCCGCCAAAAATCTGATAAAAAAATTGATTCATCCAGTTCACTTTTCTTAAATTTAAAGCCTACAACAAAAATCATTCGCCAAATTAAAAAAATTAATCCTGATATTTTCTTAGTTGGTTTTAAAGCTGAATTTAACATTTCCCGTGAGGATATAATCGGTTGTGCTAGAAAACAAATTGAAGATGCCGGAACTGACTTGGTTATTGCCAATGATATCTCAAGAAGCGAATGTCATTTTGGATCTGATAGCAATGAAGTGCTGATTGTTGATGATGATGTGCTGTCTGTTCCATTAGCTTCAAAAAAAGAGATTGCAAAAACAATTTGTGATGTAATTTCTAAAAAGTTATAAGTTCATCTATATGCACTTTTATTAATTATAATATTTTTTTATCAACTTGTTTTATTTTAATTTTTACTTCATTGATTTTTATAATATGATCGTATCTATCAAGTTTAATCATATCTAAAACTAAATAAATGCCACTTTGCTAAGGTGGAATATGTTGTTATTTTCGAATTTTTAAAAATTTCTTATTTTGTTTTTAGAATGTTGTGCAAATTTGATTTTTAGATTATGAATATATTTTCAGTGCAATATTGTTTTACTTATGTAAAACTTAATCATATAATTATTTGCTTTCAAGCATATTTTTTTAATAGATATGGGGCTGTTATTAGTAATACTTTTTTAATTAAAATCAGTATAATCATCTTTTAAAAAAATTTTGTTAAAAAATAGTATTTTAATAAAATAAGTTCATGCCTTTAGGCTTTAGTTAAATGGAGTGATTAATAGAGTGAATCCACCTAAAGGACGTTTCAATGAACTTTTATTTTATTTGCATTAGCATATTTTATATTTTATTTTCTAGTATAAAAAGGTATCTAAGTATTACGATTTAGTGATTTTTGTAGTATTTTTTTAATTTTCTTAGAGGTATTTTTTCACTTGTTATCACTTGATTTTCACTTGATTTTTTTTAATAATTTTTCTTGTATTGGCATTGTATTGTTGTCTTTTTTATGGTGGTTTTGTTTTATATTTTGATTAATTTTAAATAATTTCTGGGATGTTTTCTTTTAAAAGTTGCTGGTTTTTGTTTTAGTCTTTGCTATGTTGTCTGTGTTTGGAGTATGTAATGGATATTTGTGTTTGTCTTTTTTGTTTGTGAGTATTTTTTGGATCTTTTGACAGGATACTTTTAAGGTATTTGATTATTTGTTGCAGTATCATTTGCATACCTTTTTGTCAGTATCTGGGTAAATCTTTTGATTTTTCATTTTGTGTGATTTTTTTGATGTGTGAATGCCTTATTTTTAATGTGGAGGATTGATTTTTGCTATTTTTTGTGTTTTGGGTGTGGTATTTTTCTATTGTATGATGATTTAATGATGGGTTGATAGTGTGGTCTTTTGAGTAAAAAAATAAGGGGGTTTTAGGTGAGGGGTTTAAATGGAGGGGTTGTGTTTTTATTGACAGTTATGGTATTGGTGTTTTTGAGTTTTCCATAACTTGTTTTTATTTTGTATTTTCCCTTCTTGTTGGTTTTTGTCGTTGATTTTAAATGTGATCTTTTTATTTTTAAAAACCTCCGTTTTGATAAGCGCGAGCTATCACATATGAAGGTTCATAAAAAGCACTGCAGTTATAATTATCTATCACATCACATATGTCATCATTATATACTCTTATAATCCCGTCAACGTAATCTTCTTTGGATGATAGGGTATTTATGATTAAACGCTGATATACTGCGCCCATATCAATTGGTGTTGGGATGATTGAAGCAAGTTCCCTATCAACAGAGGTAATGTCATAATCACCATTTTCAAGTTCATAATCATTGATCCAATCTGATTCCACTTTCAAGGGATTTTCACAATGCAATGCTTCTGCACAGCTAATCAAGTGATATAGTCCGTCTCTTCCAATTGCATTTACAACATATTTGTTTTTTTGTTTTATATGTCTTGCAACTCTTTCTATCATATAACAAATAAAGTATAGGTCATTGATTTTGATATCCTCATCTGGAAAATATTTATTCTTCATAACACTTCACTTCCTTTAAATGTTAATGTTTTAAGTGCTTTTTCAGTGTTAAAACAGATTTGATGTGTTGGGTAATTGAATTTTACCAATTCCCAAAATGCCTCTCTTGAAATGTTGCCTTCAATGAATCCTTCAATGTAATTCCAAATTTGGTCATCTGCCATGGGTCCTTCCACTATATCATAATTATGCTCTATGCCATTTCGACAGTTTACAATGAAATCCAACCATTCTTCACACATTTTATTAAACTTCAGGATGTTTAAATCGTCATTGGGTACATATTCATATAAATTTACAATGGATTCTCCTTTTTTTGTCATGGCCCAACGTTTTGCTTGCTTTTCAAATAGGGTGCAGTAAAAGCCATAGCCAAAATCCTTGTAAAAACCATTCTGCAGGATACGTGGAAAAGGCACCTCCACATTACTTCCGTGATATAATATATTCTTATCCATATGACAACATCTGCTTTTTTCATATTTTAATATTCTCATAAAATCTAAATTTAAACATAGGAGGTCTGATGAGAATGTATAAATTTATTTAAACAAAAAACTATTGTAATTTCATAATTTGTAGTTTGTTTAATTAATATATGCTATTTTTTGCTTATAAATTTTTCCAGATGCCGATAACTGGAAGGTTAAATTATGCCGTTGGCTAAACTTGGAACGGTTAATGATTCATGTTCTATTTATCCGGATGAAGTTAATTGTTTCACAATTATTTTTGAATTAAATGGTTAAATTTTTAATTAATAATTTCATATTAAATAAGCTAAAAGTTGATGGTTTCACCTTGTGTGTTTTTTTATGGTGATGGTTTAGGAGCAGTGTTATTTGACTGTTATGGTATTGGTGTTTTTGAGTTTTCCATAACTTGTTTTGATTTTGTATTTTCCTTTTTTGAGGTTTTTGATTTTGATTTTTGCTTTTCCTTTCTTGTTGGTTTTTGCCTTGTATTTTTTGCCGTTGATTTTAAATGTTATTTTCTTGTTTTTCTGTTTTTTTCCGTTTTTGTTTAGGAGTTTTGTGGTGTATGTTAGTGTTTTTCCCTTTTTGATTTATTTTTGTATGATTTTTTCAAATTGGATAGGTTCATCCCATTCATAATTGCTTTTGTGATTTTAGGATAGGATCTAAACATTACATTAATATTCTTTTGAAATTGGGCAAGCATCAGATTTACAGTTTTCAGAAATCTGAATTGGAGGAGTATTTGTCCGATGATGAAAAGGGTGTTTTAAGCAATTTAGCAAAAATGATTAAAATCGGCATATTGAATTCAGTAGGTGTTAAAAACAGTGGTGAATATGAATTTAGCAATATTTTGTACTTCACATATTTCATGATTAAGGCAAATGAAGGTGAAGTTTTAACTTAAAAAAATGTGATGTCTGATCAATTAAGTCTATGTGCAGATTTAAAGTAATATTTTAAAATCCATAGCTCTTGCGGTGGTGTGTGAGATTCTGCTTGTTGTCGGATCAGAAGAAAGAAAACAGAAGACATTACAGATTAACGGCCATGGCAGTTGATCTCTTTTTTATTATTATTTTTTCTTGGGATTCGAACTATCGAATAATTGATTCAATGATTAATTAAATAACTACTTTTTTTATAATCAGGCCTTTTCATTAACAATATTTTTTATTATTGTAATGGTCTTTTCAAGTCGGGTATTTTTATTCACGTTGATGGGATTGCACTGCATTTTTTTAATAATTTCATGTGGATTATGTATTTGGGTTAGTGAAATTGATTTTCCTGCATCAAGTTTTATTTAGGATAAAATTCAAACTATTAGATTAGTGAGATAGCAAAAGCTTGATATACTTTGACAAGTATCTAAGTAATACTTTTTTGGGTTTTTTGTAGTATTTTTTTGTAGTTTTCAGAAGTATTTTTTCGTTGATTGTGCAATGAAAATTAGCTAGTTTTTTTTAAAAATTTTTTTCCACTAGCAATGCAATATGGTCTTTTTCGTAAGGTTCCAGTTTAATTTTTTCAATAATTTTAAAACCTTTTTCCTTCAATTTCTTTTCTTGTTCCTTGAATATCTTTTTTGGTTTTTGCACTACGTCTATACTTCTTGCTTTTATCATTAGCAGTCCCGCTCCGTCATCATTTGCAAATAGATTCATATTTTTCATAAACAATTCACTTTGTGTTGGTTGGGCAACATCGCAGTACACAAGGTCAACCTTTTCAACAATGTTTAGATATCCTTTGGGTTTGGTTGCATCTCCTAAAATCGGAGCAATATTAGGTCTTTGACGTGAAAGCTGAACTAATTTTTTAGCTGTTGTCGGTGAAAATTCAACTGCATATACTCTTCCATTAATTACAATGTCAGAAATATGTGAAACAGTGGTTCCGGTTGATGCACCTAAGTATAGGACTTTTGAAGTGTCCATAATGTCTAAATTTTCCAATCCGTTTAAAAGGGCTGCAGCTAATTTAGAGCGTCTAGGATTCCATATCCTATATTCTTCCTCTTCTTTAATTAATTCCTCCCCATACACTGAAATTCCCGGAGTTAAATTCTTGGTAGCTACATTACCATCTTTAAAATAAACATTCATGCTTTACCTCCTTTTCTTTCTTTTTTTACCTTTTCTCTTCTTATTTTTTGTTTTGCCTCTTTCTTCTTTTCTTTTTTTAGTTGTTTTAGTTGGAAAAGGATTATTTTTTTCAATTTCCTCTACTTTTTGGACAAATTCATCAAATACATTTTCATCAAGTGTCTTAGTAAAGACATCTCTTCTCACTGCCAACGAAATTTTACCTGCAAGCATACGTGCAATTTTTCCACGATTCCACCATTTTGCACCCCTTACCTGAGGATGCTGATATATTAATCCGTATTTTGGAGGTCTGTCTCCACTTTTCAAATGCCTGAATAATGCTTTCTCAGCACCCATTATTTGCACAGTACTTGAAGGGTATGTTGCAAGGCGCTTCAGGCCTCCTGCATGGGATATCAATTTGGCTCCCAGTGATGATCCAACCAATAATCTTAAGTTTGGAGCAATGTCTTCCATTTTAGCATCGATATATTGTTCAATTTCCTTTCGTGTTTTTTGAAGTTCATAAATGGAATTTGCATATTTGTTCATTATTTCCAAGTCTATCGGATTTATGTCATCTTCCAAATCAAGAACATTGCTTGGAAACGCATCAGGCTTGGCTTCCAGGATATTTTCTTTTGTCTTGTTTTGTGAAATTAATCTGATGTATGTCTCATTGTTTTTTATGACATCCATTTCAGGGAAATATAATGCATACCATTCCCGGATTCTTTCAATCAATTTAGAAATTGTTTCATCTATTTCATCAATTGAATTAATGGCCTGGATTAAATGTTTATCTTCACTTGCAGATTCCTTTTTGATTTTATATATTGCCAATCGTTGGTAAATTTCTGTAATTTCTTCATTATTCAAATCAAATTGTTCGTAATTGTTTCTTAAATATTCTCCGCCCTGATTCGGTGTTTGAATCTTAATTTTGTCGCATGAATAGTCGGACAGCCTTTTATTTGATTCGATAATGATTTCGTCATAATCCTTTGAAACTTCATTTATTATTTCAAGTTCTTCAGCTACAACTTGTTTTTCTGCAATTTGAGCCAATCTATTGATTATTTCATCTTCAGGAAATAACTTTTCACATATCAGCTCATTTTCTTCATTAAAAGCTAAAAATCCCTTAATCGAGTAGGTTATATAACATTGCATGATTAAAAATATTCTTTTTATTTTTAATAAACATTATGACAAAGTTTAATTTAATTAAAATTTAAATAATTTTATAGGATTTTCTATTTTTGGATTTGTTATCATGTCACAGGAAAGTTTAGATGATTTAAAATATGAGTTGGAATTAAAAAATGCGGAAATTGATGAACTTACAATGGATCTTCAAAATAAGCTTGAAGAAATCAATAAGCTAAAATTGTATTCTACAAAGCTCAAATATGAAAAGAAGAATCTTGAAGATAGGTTGGATACTAAAATTGATTATGATAAGTCCCGAATGAAGGAATTGGATGATTTGACTGAAAAGCTGAGGGAAAAAGATTCCATCATTGAAGACAAGCAGGACCAAGTGAAATATTTGAGGGCACTGATTGACGATTACAGGGAGCAGGTAGGTGCAAATACTGAAAACCTGGAAGTTCAGCTCAGAAAAATCTCCAAAACTTATGAAAAATTGCTTGAACAGAAGGATGCAATTATTCAAAAGCAGGATGAAGAAATTTCCAACCTAATAAAATCCAAGGAAGAAATTATAAAATCTAATAAAACCAATGTAATTAGCTTGAAATTACAAAATGAAAAGTATCAGGAAATTATTGATAAATTTACAAAAACTAATTAAATAATTAATTACAAAGTTGATATTATGTTGAAAACAAATGTTTGTGGTGTGGAATTTAGAAATCCATTGATGTTGGCTGCAGGTATTATGGGAAGTAATGCCTCATCAATGAATTGGATTTTAAAATCAGGTGCCGGAGGAGTAGTTTCAAAATCTTTTTCCCTAAATCCTCATCCTGGTTATCCAAATCCTACAACTGTTGCAGTTGAAGGAGGAATTTTGAATGCAATTGGACTTTCAAACCCTGGTGTGGATAATTTCAAGGAGGAATTGAAGAAAATAGAAAGGCAAAACAATGTAGTTATCGCTTCAATATATGGTGCGAATCCCGATGAGTTTTCTACATTGGTCAGTGAAGTTCAGGAATATGTCGACATGATTGAGTTAAATATTTCCTGCCCTCATGCAATGGAAGGTTATGGTGCTTCCATAGGTCAGGATTGTAATTTGAGTCACACTATTGTTTCAGCGGCAAAAGATGCTTCTGATGTGCCTATAATTGCAAAATTGACTCCTAATGTAACTGATATTACTGAAATTGCAAAAACCTGTGAGGATGCAGGTGCGGACGCATTGTCCCTCATCAACACTTTAGGCCCTGGAATGAAGATCAATATTGATGTTGCAAGACCTGTCCTTTTCCATAAGTCTGGAGGAATGAGCGGACGTGCAATCAAACCGATAGCAATCAGCAATGTCTATTCAGTTTATGAGGCTGTAGACATTCCTTTAATTGGGGTTGGTGGAATTTATACTTTTGAAGATGTTGTTGAATTCATTTTCGCCGGTGCCAGAGCAGTTCAAATAGGCACTGCCATTATGGATGAAGGTGTCACAGTATTCGATGACATTAACAAAGGATTAGAGGAATTCATGACTAAAAAAGGATATTCATCAATTGATGAGATGGTAGGCCTTGCACATGGGGAGTTGTAAAAATGATTAATGAACCTAAAATAGTCCAGATAAAAGAAATTGTTGAAGAGACTCCTACAATTAAGACTTTTAAATTTGATTGGGATATGGAAACTTTGGGACGTCCGAATCCTGGTGAATTTATCATGGTTTGGAATTTTAAAAACGAAAAACCGATGTCCATTTCTCAGATTAACGATAATGAATTGGCAATAACAGTTAAAAATATCGGTGAGTTCACCTCTCAATTGCACGACCTTAAACTCGGCGATGAAATAGGTATTAGGGGCAGCTACGGAAACGGATTTGACAATTCATTTGAAGGTAAAAATATTTTAGCTATTGGCGGAGGTGTTGGAATGGCTCCAATTAGTGCAATAGCCAGGGATTTGATTAAAAAAGGCAATAATGTTGATGTTGTTGCAGCTGCAGTAACTAAGGACGAATTGTTATTCGCAGATGATTTGGAAAAGTTGGGTGCAAATATTCATCCGTGCACTGATGATGGAAGTCATGGATTTAAAGGATTTGCAACAGATTGTACTGTTGGTTTGCTTGAAGATGCGACTTACGATTATGCATTTGTCTGCGGACCTGAGATAATGATGAAAGGAATATTTGATATCCTTGAAGATGCATCAATACCTGCCCAATATTCTCTTGAAAGATACATGAAATGCGCACTTGGAGTGTGCGGTCAATGTTGTGTTGACGGTGAAGGTTGGAGAATTTGTGTGGAAGGTCCCGTTTTTGAAAATGAGAAAATATATCAGATTACAGAATTCGGCAAATACCGAAGGGACGCTTCAGGCGTAAAATATTAGTTTGAGGGATAATATGGGTGTAGACATTAAAAGTTACTTGAATCCTCCAGTCCTTTTGGTAATTTTCCTGCTGGTAATTTCATTGATGTTTATATTTCCCGTATTGAACATGATTTTATTGGGAGCAATCTTGGCATATCTGGTAAGGCCGGTTGCTCACAAAATCCAGTCAAAATTAAAATTTTCATCACTCTCCATCATACTGGCGATGATAGTGGTGTTAATACCATTGATTCTGCTTGTGGCTTATGTTTCATATGAAATTTCATCAGTGATAACTTCAATGCTTGCAAGCAATTATTATTTAAATATCGATCAGTTAATTTCCCAATTGCCGATTGATGCAGATTCAATCAATTCCTCAATTAACTCCTCATTTAATGAGATAGCAAAATATGTATTGAATTACACTGTCACATTCTTAAGCAAATTCCTAAACATTAGTCTGGATCTGTTTATTCTTGTCTGTTCTGTATTTTACTTTGTTCGTGACGGAGATAAGTGCATAAGTTTCATCAGGGATTTTGTTCCTGATGATTCCAAACATTTCTTTGATAATACCTTGGAGTCAATAAAAGATGTATTGAGAAGCATATTTTACGGACACTTTTTAACATCTGTAATCATCGGTATCTTCGGAGCCATAGGATATTCACTTCTGGGATACCCTTATGGAATATTTTTGGGAGTGCTGACAGGTATTTTACAGTTAATCCCGATATTCGGGCCTTGGCCGATTTACTGGGCATTGTTCTTTATAGATATATTTTCAGGAAACTATCTGCGTGCAATTGTCGTTTTGCTGTTCGGATTTTTCCTAAGCACTGTAGACATGTACATAAGGCCAGCCCTATCAAGTCACTATGCTGAAATACATCCGTTAATATTGCTTGTCGGTTTTTTATCAGGTCCTTTAGTCTACGGGGTTGTAGGATTTATCGTAGGGCCTTTAATTTTAGGAATAACATATACTGTTTTGGATAATTACAGAAAAGAATATCTTCTTGGAGATGAATAAATGCAGAGAAATGTCGTTATTTTGGATATTGATTATGTTACTTTTGAAGAAAAACCCGTAATCAGATTGTTTTCAAAAGATGGTGATAAAAACATAGTTCTACTCGATGACACATTTGAACCCTATCTGTATGTCATGTCAGATGATATGGATGCGTGCATTGAGGAAATTAAAGAAAATCTTGATGTTGTCCGTGCTGAAAAGGTTATCAAAAAGGATTTTCAAATAGAAACTGAATTCATCAAGGTAACATTCAAGCATCCTCAGGAACTTGCAAAAAACAGGGATAACCTAAGGGATTTGGAAAACGTAATTCAGATAAGGGAATTCGATATTCCATTTTACAGAAGATATCTTATGGACAGGGATGTAATTCCGATGACTGAAGTTGTTGCAGTTGGTGAGGAAATCGATTCATTTTTAAATCTTGACAGTGAAAAGCAGGACATCACCATTATCAAATTGACTGAAAATTTAAAGAGAGTCCCGGAATATCCTCAAAAGTTTAGAATATTGAGCTTTGATTTGGAAGTTCGAAACCCTCATGGAATGCCAAATTCCGAAGAGGATGAGATTATCATGATTGGTGTGTCCAGCAATTTCGGAATAAATCAGGTAATTTCAACAAAAACCAACTCAAAAAGCCGTGATGACTTTGTAAATCAGGTTTCATCAGAATGTGAGATGATTCAGGAATTTGTAAGGATTATCAAGGAAAACAATATTGATATTATTGTAGGATATAACTCAGATAATTTCGACTTCCCGTATCTCAAGGATCGCGCAAAGATTTTAGGTGTTGATTTGGATATTGGAATGGACGGATCTGACGTTAAATATATCAGAAGAGGCTATGCAAATGCAGCTTCATTTAAAGGACTGATTCATGTAGATTTGTATCTTGTTATGAGACGTTACATGTCACTTGAAAGATATACATTGGAGAGGGTTTACTATGAACTGTTCGGTGAAGAAAAGATTGATGTTCCCGGTGAGCGAATCTGGGAGTTCTGGGATAATGGCGGTGAAGAACTGGACAACCTCTTCGATTACTCTTTGGATGACGTGGTTTCCACATTAAAAATAGCAGAACAAACCTTGCCACTTAACCTAGAACTTACCCGTATAATCGGTCAGCCTTTGTTTGACGTATCTCGTATGGCGACCGGTCAGCAGGCAGAATGGTTTTTGGTAAAGCAGGCTTACTTTGATGATGAAGTTGTTCCAAACAAGCAGGGTTCTAACTTTGCAGACCGCGCTAATGCTGAAGACAACGAAGGAGGATATGTAAGGGAACCTGAAACAGGTCTTCATGAAAACCTGG
Source organism: Methanobrevibacter sp. (assembly GCA_017473945.1). Classification (GTDB taxonomy): domain Archaea; phylum Methanobacteriota; class Methanobacteria; order Methanobacteriales; family Methanobacteriaceae; genus Methanocatella. Next base: position 16,888 of record JAFUIW010000079.1, read on the forward strand.
TTCAGTTCGACTTCAGGAGTCTGTATCCAAGCATTATCATTTCCAAAAACATATCTCCTGATGTCATGAGTTTAGGTGATGTTGAAAACGAAGAGGATTATAACATTTCCCCTGAACATGGAATCAAATTCAAAAAGAATCCTAAAGGTTTCATTCCATCAGTCATAGATAAGATTCTACAGGAACGTTTCAGAATCAAGCGTGAGATGAAGGCATCTGAAGATCCTCAACAGAAAAAGGCTTTGGACGTACAGCAGCAGGCTATTAAAAGACTTGCAAATACTATGTATGGTATTTATGGATTTCCTCGTTTCAGATGGTATTCATTTGAATGTGCAAAGGCGATTACTTCCTGGGGAAGGCAATACATTAAATCATCTATAAAAAAAGCAGAAGAATATGGTTTTTATGCTATATATGCGGATACTGATGGTTTTTACGCAAAATATGAAAAAGAAAAAGATTTAAGAGAAAATTAATTCTCTTATTTAGTTATTTTTATGCTTGATGTAGCAGATTTAGCTGTTACATATTTGTTTCCAGAGGTAACTACTACCTTGTGAGTTCCAACTTTTAAGGATTTTGCATTTAATTGTGCAATTCCTTTAGCATTGGTTTTTACAGTGTAGGTTTTTGCAGTTTTACCTGTGTAAACTTTGATTTTTACTTTAACTCCACTAATTACTTTTTTGGTTTTTGTGTTTTTCACAGTAACTTTAAAGTATTTAGAAGCACCTTTTTTAGCAGTTAATTTTGCTGGGCTTAATTTAGCAGGAGCCTTTTTAACAACAAAGCTGGTTGTTTTTTGACTAGCTGTAAAGTTTTTAGATTCTCCTTTTGAGATAACAACTTTATAAGTTCCTGGGTTAAAGTTATCAAGTGAAATTCTTAATTTACCGTCTAATCCAGTTTGACCGTTGTAGTTGTAATATCTGGTATTGGAGATGAATATTTTAACGTTAAGCTTAGCAGCATAAATTGCTTTTTTATTTTTGGTGTTAGTTAACTTAATAACAAGGGCTTTTCCACCTTTGTAGTAAGCAGTTACTTTAGGTGCAGTAATCTTAGCTGTAGCTTTTTTAATAGTAACAGTTTTTGTTACAGAGTTTCCACTGTATCTTGTATCTGCCAATGTTACAACAATTTTATGTGATCCAACTGCAGCTGGAGCGTAATTGACATTAATAACTCCTTTATTATTTGCTTGATAAAGGTATGCCTGTGAGTTTTTACCGGTATATACTTGGACTAAAACAATAGCGTTAGGTATTGCTTTACCTGTATTTTTATCGGTAATTTTAATGGTGGCAATATTTCCTGTGTTGTAATAGTAAGTTTTAGGAACAGTCACAGTTACTTTAGCAGGTTTTGCTAAAATGGTAACTTTTCCATTAACACTTTTCTTGTTGATGTTTTTAGTATCATTATTGCTTACAGTAACAGGGTATACTCCACTAACTAAACCAGATACATTAATTTTACTGGTACCATTTGCATCAGTTTGGAAATAGTAATCCTTTGCAGTGGTATTTGCCATGTATAAATGGAGAATAACACCATTCATTGCTTCACCAGTATTTGCATTTGTAACATCAATAATTACTTGTTTTGTTGATCCATATTGCTCTTCATATGGGTTGATTACAATGTTTATTGATGCTTTTTTAATGGTTAACTGGGTGTTAACTGTGGTTGCAACAATTGGACTGGCCATACTAAGTCTAACTGTGTGATTTCCAACTTCAAGCTGTTTCATTTCAAAACTTTTGTTTGAACTGTCAAATTCGTATAGGCTACTTGTTTTAAAGTTAGCAATACCATTTTCATCAGTTTTTGCACTGAATCCTGCACTGACTGATGAACTGACAATATATAGGCTTAATGTCTGTCCACTGAGGGGAGTATTGAGGTCTTTATCAACCACTTTAAAAGTGAAATTACCGCTTTGATATTCATTCACATTGTTTATAATTTGAATGTCAGCATTATAAACTCTGTTTAAGGTAATCTTTTTATTATAGGTTTTATTTCCTTCAGTGTAAGTTATATTTAAACTGCAAGTTGTTGCATTTATGTCGTAATCAAATTTGATTGCATTATTGATAAATTCAAAATCAATAATCTTGTTAACAGTTTTATTATTTTCAGTATAAATCATGACTGCAGTTAAATTTTCCTTATTAATGTCATAAACAGTTACCTCGTCAGTAAGGGTAATTGGAATAACTGCTTTTAGAGTACTATTGACGTTGATTGTACTTGATACATTCAAATCTTTATCTCCAATAACTGATAATTTGATTGTTTTTGAAGAGCTGGAATAGTTTGCATTTCCCAAATACTTAATAAGGATGATGTGGTTTCCAGCAGCTAATTTATCAGTTAAAGTAATGCTTGAGTTAGCATAATTGAATTTAAGTACTGTATTGTTTTCAGTAACATTCAAATCTCCTTTTGTGATATTGATATTTTGAGACTTGTCATCGTTCACTGTTACTGGAATTTTTTGTGCGTCTGTTTTATTTACAACGACATTTTTAGATTCTACGGTAGTTTTTATTGGAGTAGAATCTGCTATAGGCTCAGCACTAATGCCATTGTCTTCTGCTATAATGTCTGCATCCATTGCAGCATCACTAGCGCAAACAGACCCTATGCTTACTAATAGGAATATTGACATCACTATTAATAAGATGTAAGAGTTTTTAAGTTTCATAACTTTTTTTCCTCCTGTTTAAAAGAAAATTTTTTTGAAAAATAGTTAAATTTTCTAGTATGATAATTTAAGTTTTTATTAACATATATAGTTTTGTTCTATTTATATATCAATTTTACTTAATTTGTATTAAAATTAATTTTCACGAATGTGAATTTTTCATCATCGATAAACGTAAAAAAAAGAATTTGAAGAAGAATAACTATTCTTCTACATATGAGTCTATGTCGATGTTTAAATCTTCACAGATTCCTTTTAATTGCTCGTATAATTTTTCATCAATTGTAATTCCATTAGCTTCAGCTTCAGCAATTCTTTTAACTTCTAAATCTCCTGGAATAGCAACGGTTTCACCTGTAGCTCTGATTTGTGAAACAAAATCTTCAGTATGTGCTACAAATTCATCAAAGTCGCCGAATTTTGATGGATCAATTACAACATACAAGTCTCCTTTGGTACAATCCTTGGTCGGTGAAGCTGTACCTGTAACGCCGTGACCATAACCTGCCTGTACCAATGGTCCTGTTAAAATTTCAATTAATGCTGCAATTGCATATCCTTTGAATCCTCCAAATGGTAAGATTGATCCTTCAAGTGCTGCTTCAGGGTCATTTGTTGGGTTCCCGTCTTTATCTAATGCCCATCCGTCAGGTAAATCTAAGCCTTTTCTTTTGGATTCAATGATTTTTCCACGAGCTGTGACTGAAGTTGCCATCTCCACGGTAATGTATGAATCTGATGGGATTCCCAATGCAACAGGGTTGGTTCCGATTAATGCTTCTTTACCGCCTAAAGGTGCAATTGCCGGATCGGTATTTGCAAGGACAAGTCCGATGCAGTTTTCTCTTAATGCTAAATCAGAATAAAATCCTGTAACTCCAAAGTGGTTTGAATTATGAACTCCGACGCATGCAATACCCATTTCTTTTGCTTTTTTGATAGCGATTTGCATTGCTTTATAGGATACTGCTTGTCCGAATCCGCTGTTACCATTGATTAATGCCATAGCTGGTGTTTCTTTTTCAATAGTTATGTTGTCTTTTAGGTTTATGGTTCCAGCTTCGATACTGATTAGGTACTGTGGGAATCTGCCAAGACCATGTGAAGTAAATCCTTTCAAATCTGCATCGATTGTAGCTTCTGCCACTAGTTCCTGGTCTTCTTCACTAGCTCCTAATGCTTTTAAAATTTCTTTTACAAGAGCTATTTCCTTATCTTTCATTATCTTCATTTATTCACACCCCTTATTTATTAATCAGTATTCAATTTCAGATCCTTCAAAAGCTTTAACAGTAATCTTTTCGTCATTTGTTACTTTACCGATGATTTGACAATCACAGTATTCTTTTAAAGTATTCATAATTTTTTCAGCTTCATTTTCTTCACAGATTACAACAAAACCGACGCCCATGTTGAAAACTTTATACATTTCCTTGATGTCGACATCTTGTTTGTAAATCAATTTAAATATTTCAGGAACTTCCGGAAGGTCAGTTATATCGTAACCAACACCTTTTTTCAAACGTCTAAGGTTGGTGAAACCTCCTCCGGTAATGTGAGCAAGTCCGTTAATATTATATTCTTTTTCAAATAATGCAACAATAGGTTTAACGTAAAGTTCAGTAGGTCTGATTAACTCTTCACCAATGGTGGTTTCACCATTTGGCATTTTATCATCTACACTGAATCCTGCATCATCGAATAATGCTTTTCTAGCTAAACTATATCCGTTGGAATGTATACCGTTACTGTTGATACCAATCAAGACATTTCCCGGCTCAATATTTTCTCCTGTAATGATTTTGTCGATGTCTACAAATCCGATACCGGTTCCTGCAAGGTCGAAATCTTTAATGATTCCCGGAAGTGAAGCGGTTTCACCACCAATGATTGCTATTTTAGATTCTTCAGCACCTTTTACAAGACCTTCTGCAATTTCAGAAGCCCTTTCAGGGTCTGGCTTTTCAACAGCAAGATAATCAACTAAAGCTATTGGTTCTGCACCAACACATAAAATATCGTTAACAACCATCGCAATGCAGTCAATTCCAACAGTGTCGTATTTGTTCATCATTTCTGCAATTAAGATTTTACTTCCGACACCATCGGTACTCATTGCAATAGCTTTGTCACCTAATTTAACTAAAGCAGCATAATGGCCGCTGTCTGTAATAATGTCTCTACATGATAATGTTGACTTGAGTTTATCTGCTAATTTTGAAACAGTAACAGCTTCAAGGTCTATGTCAACACCAGATTCTGAATAAGTAACCATTTTCACACCTATCGTTTGATTAAAATAAAATAAATTAATGTTGTGATGTCACAACATTTTTGAGTATTATATTAATACTTTGTTTCAATTAGTATATATAATATTATTAATGAATTCTCACGCAATCTAAATTGATTGGAGTTTTGGTTTCAATTTTATAACTTCTGTGTATTGAAGAAGCCAAGTCAACGGTTTTGTACGGGTCTCCGTGACATGTAATGACTTTTTCAGGTCTTGGATTAAGTCTTTTGACATATTCCATCAATTGTCTTCTATTGGAGTGACCACTGAAACCGTTAATGGTTTTAACTTGCATTTTAACACAGAATTGTCTGGTTCTGCCATCGTCATCTTCAAGTGGGATTTCTTTCCATCCTTTTTGGACCCTTCTACCCATTGATCCTTCTGATTGGTAACCTACAAAGATTAATGTGTTTCTTTCATCTTCACATAACCATTTGAAGTATTCGACTGAGTTTCCTCCGGTTAACATACCTGAAGTGGATAGGATAATTGCCGGTTGTTGACTTTCAACAATTTCTTTTCTTTGGTCGATGTTTTGAACTTTTTCGAACATGTCTGAAACAAATGGATTTCTTCCCATGTGGAAAATTTGGTCTCTTAAGTCTTTACTTAAGTATTCAGGTCTTGCTGTGTGAATTGCAGTTGCTTCCCAAATCATTCCATCAATGTAGATTGGAACCTCTTCAATTAATCCATGTCTCATGTATTCTTCCAATACAACCATTAACTCCTGCGCCCTTCCTACTGCAAATACTGGAACCAACACTTTTCCTCCACGTTTAAGGGTTTTGTAGATGGTTTTCATCATTTCTTTTTCAGCATTGTTTCTGGAAGGCTGCACGTCTTCTCTTCCACCGTATGTACTTTCCATGATTACAGTTTCAGCACGCGGGAATCTTATGGTTGCAGGTTCAAGCAGTCTTGACGGTTCATACTTGAAATCTCCGGTATATACTAAATTGTGTGCTCCGTCACCAATGTGCATATGGGAGATTGCTGAACCTAGGATGTGTCCGGCATTGTGTAATGTTAATCTAATATCTGGGGAGATATCAGTAACTTCTCCATAATCAAGGGTGATAGTATTTTTAATTGCCTGTTTTACATGTTTGGATGTAAACGGTAAAGGATTACCTTCTCTGTGAGCAATATCTAAATGATCAAATTGCAAGAGTGTAGTTAAGTCTCTGGTTGGTGTTGTACAATATACTGGCCCATCATATCCATAATGGAAAAGATATGGTACAAAACCGCAATGATCCAAGTGAGCGTGAGAAATAATAACAGCGTCCAATTCTTCAATTGAGAATTCTGGTGCATTTAAATATGGAAATGCATTTTTATTGTCTGATGCTGCAACGTTAACTCCACAGTCTAATAAAACACGACTGTTTGGTGTTTGTAAAAGCATTGATGAACGTCCAACTTCTTTGAATCCTCCCATTGATGTAACTCTGGCCCAATCGTTAGGGTATTTGCTTCCTTGGTGAATTTGACGTCCCAGACGTTGCAATAATTTTTTCCTGTCTTTACTGCTGTTTTTTTGTATGGTTCTAATTTTGCCAATGATGTCTGAACTGATTGGTGGGGTTCTTAAAATCTTCGGTGCCCATCCTGTATTTTTAACAATATTTCTGGAGGTGACTCCGTATTTTCCAATAACGAGTCCTGGTTTTTTTGCAGTAATGACTACTTCTCCAGTTACAGTATCAAAGTAAATATCAGTAATCTCAGCACCGTCAGGAACTATTTCATGAACTTTGTTAATAGTTTCTTCAGGTTCAAGCAATGCGCTTTTATCAGATCTAATGATAATTCTTTTTCTAAGTTCTTTTGCAAGTGATCTTATCAAGTCACCGTTTTCAGTTATAATTTCTGGATTTTTGGTATAAACTACCACTTCAGGTCCTTCAAACTCTACTTTTGAAACCTGAATTTCATCAGGTAGCTTTCGCAAAATTTCTTTTTTAATATCCTCTAAAATATCTGAAGTCATATAATCCCTTCAAAAAAAGTCATGTGTATTATTATAGTTTATGAAAAGCTTTAAGCTATAATTAGTTAAATTCCATAAACTATCTACACATTATTATATAAAAAAATAGTTAGTTATGAAAAATTAGTTTTGCTTATATCTTATCCAAAATATCATTAATTTTTTCAATATCTAACATTTCAAAGCCGTCTTTGTCCACTTTAGCAACTAAATACCCATTTCCTGAATATGTGTCACGTTCAGCAGCGGCTCTGATAGCTCTTATAGCTATTTCAATTCCTTCGTCAGTTGTCAAATCATCTCTGAATCTGTCTTCAAGAACACCGTAAGCTACGATGGAACCTGAACCTGTGGAAATGTATGTGTCTTTAATCATACCTCCTGCAGGGTCTAAAGAGTAAAGAGATGGTTTGTCTCCATCCATTCCGCCAAGTAATGTCTGAACATACATTGGACCGGAACGTAATATATTTGCTGTTAAGGATGCAGCTGCTTTAACGCTAATCTCATCGTTGTTTCTCATTTGGTATAATGATACTTCAGCTTCAATGACTTTCATTAAACTTTGTGCATCTCCAACAGAACCAGCTATGGTTGTTACAATATGATCGTCAATTTTAAATATTTTTTCTGCGACTTTGTGAGCTACTAAGTTTCCCATACTAGCTCTTCTTTCGCTTGCAAATACAACTCCATCTTTACAAGTAATTCCAATGGTTGTTGTACCTTCTAATATTTTATCATCCATTTAATTCACCTCATATAAGAGTTTAAAATATCTAATTTCAACTACTTAAGGTAATATATTAAAATCAAATTTAATCTTTTAAATTTATTTAAAATCAGAATCAATTATTAGTATAAACTAACAATATTAATATTATCTATTTGCATATATAAACTTTTCTTAATGGTGAGTAAATGAAATACAAGAAAATTGGAGATATCCTGATTGTTGATAATAATTATTCAAATGATGATTTTGAAAGATTATCCAGAAAACACAAAGTTAAAACCATCATGAGAATTGATCACATTCAGGGAACCAAAAGGGAGCCTGTTTATAAAATTCTTTATGGCAGTGAAACTGAAACAATCAATAAAGAAAACGGATGTCTGTTTAAACTGGATTTGTCAAAGGTAATGTGGTCAAAGGGAAATAACAATGAACGATTAAGAATAGCCAAACTGGTTGAAGACGGTGAAACAGTCATTGACATGTTTGCAGGAATTGGATATTTCTCAATTCCTATTGGTGTTCATTCAAATGCAAAACAGGTTTATGCAATAGAGATAAATCCCAATTCCCACCATTATCTGCGTGAAAACATCAAATTGAATAAGTTGAATAATGTCACTCCAATTTTGGGCGACTGCATGATTGAAACCCCAAAATTGAAGGCAGATAGAATTGTAATGGGTTATGTAAAAACAACTCATCATTATCTGAAGGTAGCCATAGACAGTTTAAATGCTGGTGGGATAATTCATTATCATGAAACAGTTCCTGAAAAATTGATGAATTCCAGACCTGTTGAAAGGATTTCTGCCCAAGCGGGAAATCGTGATGTTGAAGTTTTAAAAATAAATAAAATAAAAAAATATGCTCCTGGTGTGGAACATGTTGTTGTTGACGCTAGGATAAATTAGCTATTTTATCTAAAAGATAATCACTTAACCATTCCTCGTTGATGTATTTCTCATAAATACATAATCTTTCAGTCAACTCAAATCCTGCATCTTCAGTTAACTGTTCAAGTTCATCAATTCCTGGCCAGGGGGATGTGATATTTACAAAATCAGGACTTACTGGTGATACTCCACCCCAGTCGTCGGCACCACATAACAAAAATATTTGTGCTGTGTCATTGTTCAGGTTTGGTGGAACTTGGATGCTCACATCAGTGTCCTTGAATACCAATGTTCCTGCAATAACTGTTCTAATCATATCCAAAAAGCTAGGTTCTGACCAATTTTCCATTTCAATTCCGGGAATTGGGGTAAAATTTTGAATGATGACTTCTTGAATGTGGCCATATTTATCATAAATGTCTTTAATGGTTAATAGAGAATCAGCAATTTCTTCTTTTGTTTCGCCAATTCCAATCAATATTCCTGTAGTATATGGAATTTTAAGTTTCCCGGCATTTTCAATAGTCTCTATTCTCAAATCCGGATTTTTTCCAGGACTTTTGTTATGAGCAGGCAATTCCATTAATCTTTTGGAAGAATTTTCAAGCATTAAACCCATTGATGCATTTACTTCTTTCAAGCGTTTTAAAGCATCATAGCTGAAATTGCCTCCGTTAGTGTGAGGCAGTAAGCTGGTTTCATCTAAAGTCATCTGACATATATCGCAGATATAGTCAATCATATTGTCATAACCGTACTCTTTAAGTTTTAATCTGACTATTTCCTCTTCATCTGCATCTTCACCAAACGCAAACATTGCCTCTTTACAACCGTATTTTTCGGCTTCTTTTAAATCAGACAATATTTCCTCTTTGGTTTTAAGAATTATTGCCTGCGGATCGTCAGGATTTTTTTTAAAATTACAGTATCCGCAATCATTTCTGCAGATTTCAGTCAATGGTATGAAAATATTTTTAGAAAAAGTAATAAGATTATTCTCTCGATATTTAGCCGTTTCAGACATGAATTTGATTATTTCTTTATCTGTAGCGGTTAATATTTCGAGAATATCATCTTTAGTTATGGATTGCATGTTTAACCTTTATGTTCGGATACGGTGACTTCCACATATAATGGCGGAATTTCATTCTTATCTTCCCAAATAGCAATTATGACATCAAAATTCGGAAGTTCAAAAATTTTATATTCAACTACAAGGCCCATAGATTCCAAATCGTTTTTAACTTTCATAAATCCATGGGTGTCCACAGTATTTGTAACTATGTCACTTTCTTGTATGTTTTTGTCGCCTTCTTTTAGGATTTCTTCTAACTTGTCAGAATTGGAGTCTATTTCATTTCCACCTATTATTTCACCAATTTCTATAAGTTTAGCTTCAAAATCACTAAGGGGGATAACTTTTCTTGATCTTCCTCTAACAATCAAAATGTTATTGTTGTCAATTGCAGGTCTTGATCCTTTAAATGCATCAAAAAATCCCATTACTTGGCCTGCAATTTCATAAGTTTTTTTCATTAAATCATATCCTATTCAATATTTAGTTCCGCTTTAAGTTCTCCCATTGTTGTTACTTTTTCAGCAAAAGCGTTGTGTCTATGAATACTTTCATGATTTTCTTGGCGGGAAGTAATCAGTGTATCGTCAGGGAAATCTGAATATTTGTTTGCAATGCTTTCCATCATGTTTCTTACACAATCTTCAACAAATACTGGTTTTCTGTGTGCATTCATGACAGTTGCATTTTCATCAGGTCTTTTCAATAATTCACATACTGGAGAACTCATTGAAGTTTCTATAATGTCGATAAGGTCTTCCGCTTTCACAATTTTGTCTTCTGGAACTTCCATCATTAATGTTCCAACCCCTCTTTGGTTGTGTGAAGCAAAAGTTACGGTATCCAATACTTTTTGAGTAGTTTCCTCATCTAGGAATTCTAATAATTTATTTTTATCAGATTCTCTTACGGATTCCTGTGCACAAGGACATACTGTCATTCCAATGACTTCAGCACCAATACTTTTTCTGATGGTGATGTTTCCGTTTTCATCCCTATATCCAATAGCTTTAGCCATTAAATTAGCCATTTCTTGGGTTTTATTTTTAGTCACCGGTGACTCTCTCATAAACATAAAATCAGTAGTCATGGAGATTTCAACACGTTTTGCATATTCGTGTTTAATCATCATGCATTCTACAATTTTAGCACATAATGATTCAACATCCACTGTAGAATCCTTAGCAACAGTTTCAAGAACTTCACTGATTGCCTCTGGATTTCTGGACATGTGCACACCTTTTTGGTCATTTGGTAAGTCTACAAATGCATCAAAGGTTGGTAATAATATTATAGGTCTTTTATTTTTTCTCTCTAATTGTAATAGTTTTTTAACCCCGGTTACACCTACTCTAGTTAATTTGATAGGTATGCTTGGAGTGTCATCTTGTGTGTCGGGTAAGCATATAGCCAATTTAATTACCTCGAAATTTTTTAGTTAAATATTATATATTTATTATGTCTTTTTATTTATATATTATGCATTATTTTTGGATATGAATAATATTTAATGTCTATTCAATGAAATTTGTTTTTTACATTTTTTTCGGTAAAAATAGTAGGTTATTTAAGGATAATTTAAAAAAAATAAAAATAGTTTAAAAAGCAGTTAATCGCTGCTTTTTATAATATGTTGGAAGATCCCATATCTTCTTTAATAACGTCCAATACAGTTTGAGTGTAGGTTCTTTCTATAATTGGGTCTTTTAATAATTCTTTGATGAATGCATTTAATTCATTGGTATTTCTGAATTTAGCAATTAAAAATGCATCGTATTCTCCAGTAACGTCATATATTCCTACAACATTTTTATTGAAGAATGTTTTTTCTTCCCAATTTTTGAGTTTTCCACCTTTTACTCTAACTCCAATAATTGTAGTCAAGACAAATCCGAGTTTTTCATGGTCGATAACTGGTGAGAATTTTTTGATTACGCCTGACTTGACCATTTTATCGATACGGTTGTGTACTGTTCCTACTGAAACGTCTAAACTGCGTGAAATTTGTCTGTAAGATGTTCTAACATCTTCATTTATAATTTTTAAAATGTTAATGTCTGTATCATCGAGTTTTATAACATTGTCTTTTGTTTTTACCATATAGTATCTCCCTATTTTGATGTCATAGAGTAATCTATGAATCAACTTATATAGTTATAATAGTGTTTTTTAATATTTAAAAGTATTGGTCTATTTTCTAATGTTTTTCTAATTTTTATTAA
>JAFUIW010000080.1 GCA_017473945.1 Methanobrevibacter sp.
GAAGAAGAAGATACCTGTACCATGTGCGGTAACTTCTGTGCAGTAAAAATCGTGAACGAATGGTTGGACCAATCCGATTCCGACCTAATCAAATAGATAGATTCCTATCTATTTTAACCTCTTTTTTTATTTTAACTTTTAATTTAACTGACCCTTTCTTACATTAACATTAACGTTTTGAAATTCTTGCCTGATTTTTGAGTTGGGACCATATCAAACAGTTGAAATACGCTAAAAAGTGAAAATTGCAAATGTTAATGTCAATCAATATTTCATTACAATTTTACGAAGTCACTGCAATTTTGCCAAATGACTGCAATTTCTAAAATAAGCATTTAAAATAGCCAATAATCTAAATTATAGCATGACAAATACTTATAAATGAAAATATTTAAATATAATCAAAATATAATTAATTCATAACCAACCCTAAGGTGAATAATATGAACATCAACAAAAACATTTCCATTGTTTATGACACAGAAATATTAAATAAGATTAAAGAAATGATACAGGAAGGATTTGACAAACTTAAAAACCTTGTAAATTCAGAACCTCCAAAATTCAATATTTATGACGAATTAAAAGATAAATTTAATGATATTGAAAATAATTTAAAAAGTTATGATTTTTTAAATGAAGAGTTAACATACCTCCTATTAATTTCAGATGAAATATTATATATCCTTAATCAAAACTGTAAAGATTCCTCTTTTGGACATTGCGATTTTGCATTGGAATTATTCGACTTTTTCATTGAAATCTGGAATGCAAAAATCAGATTAATCGAAAATTATTCAGAAATAGAATTAAAAAAACATGAAACACTCAAATCAAACTTCAAAAAAAGATATCACACATATCGACGAGAATTCTATTGGAACATCTATGAGTATAGTGAAGATTTCGATGAAAAAGAAATGTATGAATTTGCAAAAAGCCTAAAGGAGTGATTTAATGTCTTTTTTTATAGACACAAATATTGCATTAGGATATTCAATTATTCATGATAAGATACATGAAACCGCAAATAAACTAATAGACGAATCTAATGAGGATATTTTTTGGTCCAACTTAGTTCAAGATGAATATACAAAAAAATTTGACGATATACTTGATGAAATTGAAATGTTTTTAAAAACTGCTGAAAAAATTTTAGAAAATAATGAAAAAGATTTCATTAACTATTATTCTTTTGAAAAATATGTTTTAAATAGAACTAAAAGTTGTAACTTAGACATCATTAAAAAACAAAAAATATTAAATCATTATTGGAAAAAATACCAATTCGTTGAGGGAATTTCAAATTCAATTTATTTGAATTTTAAAAATTTTAATAAAAATTTCAAGAAAATCTACCTCGTCAGAGATAAAAAATTAAATAGAATGGTAGTACTTCACAACTGCGGTTTAGACAATTATTTGAGATATTTCAATTATGCAAAGCAATTGTATGAATGGGGCGTTCACAAACCCGACTGCAAAATAGTTGTCGACGCTCATGACTGTGCAGCAACACATGACGATTTGATATTTGTTTCAGCAGACAGAAATATGATAGAAAAAATCATATCTCACGATACAAGCTTTCTAAATATTATGGAATTTAAATCCTGCAATTAACAGCTACATTTCAATCGATAACATTAATTTAACATACTCTCTTTTACATTAACATTAAAATTTTGAATTTTCTATCTGATTTTTAAACGGGAGTATATATCCAACAGTTGAATACACTAAAAACTGCAAATTGCAAATGTTAATGTCAGTCAATATTTCACTACAATTTTACGAAGTCCCTACAATTTTACCAAATGACTGCAATTTAAAAAATATGTTTTAAAATAATCCAGTTAACTAAATAACATCCTTAAAAATAGCTATAAATGAAAATATTTAAATACAATCAGAATATAAATAAGAACAACCAAATTTAAGGGGAATAGTATGAACATCCATAAAAACATTCCCATTGTTTATAATCCAGAAGTCTTAGATAACATTAAAGAAATGATAAAGGAAGGATTTGACAAACTGAATTGCTTTGTCAAAACAAAAATTAATGAAAAAAATATTAAAACACCTAATTTTGAATTTTACAACGAATTGGATCTGAAATTTGATGAAATATCATTCAAATTAAAAGAATTGAAATTATGTGATGAGTTTAATTACTTTCTTTCAATTTCAGATTATATTTTATACATAGTTCATCAGAATTCCATTGATTCTACATTTGGACATTGCAATTTTGCTCTTGAATTGCTCGAATTTTTTATTGAGTTATTCAAAACCAATATCGAATTCTATAATTCCTATGGAAAAGTATCTACTAATGAATTCAAAACCGTGCAAAAAAATTTTAAGGAAAGGTACTGGGATTATAGATATATCTTTTACAGTGAAATATATCATTCTAGCGGTAGTTTCACAGATAAAGAAATGTATGAAATTCACAAAAGTTTAAGGGAATGATTTGATGAATTTTTTTGTAGACACCAATATTCCCCTAGGTTATACAGTCATTCATGACAAATGGCATGAGAAATCAAAAACATTTATAGAGAATCATGCAAATGATTCAATTTTTTGGTCAACTTTAGTGAAAAAAGAATATCGCAAAAAATTAAATGACATAATTGATGAGGTAAGAATTTTCTTGGAATACTGCAAATCCATTTTGAAAACAAACCAAAGGGATTTTATTAATTATTTTGAATTTGAAAATTTTATCATTAAAAAAACAAAAGTATGTACCTTAGATTATGCTAAAAAACAAAAAATTCTTGAAGAATTTTGGAACAGTACCGCCTTAAATGAAGGAATTGCGGAAATGGTATATTTAAATTCCGTGAATTTCTTCATGATTTTCAAAAATTATACATCAACAGACAAAATATGTTAAAAAAAATATTGATTTTACATGACTGTGGTTTGGACAATTATTTAAGGTATTTCAATTATGCAAAGCAACTGTATAAATGGGGCGTTCACAAACCCGACTGCAAAATAGTTGTCGACGCTCATGACTGTGCAGCAACACATGACGATTTGATATTTGTTTCAGCAGACAGAAATATGATAGAAAAAATCATATCCCACGATACAAGCTTTCTAAACATTATGGAATTTAAATCCTGCAATTAACAGGTGAATTTCAATACAAATAACCCCAATTTAATGAACCTATTTTCACATTAACATTAAGGTTTTGAAACTAACATCTGATTTTTGAGCCGGGATATATATCCAACAGTTGAAATACACTGAAAAGTGCAAATATCTGTTGTTAATGTTAATATTATATTACGCCAAAAACATAACTTTAACCATACATCATAGGGAATGATATTATGGAGTCCACAAAAGAAACCTCAAAGGAACAACTTCTTGAAACAATTGAATCACTAAAAGAGGAGAACGAAAAAACCAGGGATGAACTGATGCAAAAGGTCAGGGCCCTTGAAGGTGAACAGCTGAAATCAAACGTGAGCAACCGCCAGCTTGAGGGAAAAATCAAAGAGCTAAAGGGTGAAATAAACTCATTTAAAAAGACACCTCTGGTTCTTGCAACGGTCACTGAAGTATTTGACGATACAAAAATCGGAATTCAGGGCGCAGTCGGCCATGAATTTCTTGTAACATGTCCAGGTTCAATCAACAGGGACATGCTTGAGCCCGGAGCAAGAGTTGCCCTGAATCAGAATAACCTCACTGTAGTCAACGTATTTCCAGCCAAAAAGGACAAGGATATCACCGCAATGGAGATTGATGAAAAGCCTGACGTTACATATGCAGACATTGGTGGGCTTGACACACAGATTACCGAAATCAAGGAAACCGTGGAACTTCCTATAAAAAATCCTGAAATATTTGAGGAAATCGGTATCGATCCTCCGAAGGGAATACTTCTTTACGGACCTCCTGGAACAGGTAAGACCCTGCTTGCAAAGGCTGTGGCCAATGAAACAAATGCAACATTCATCAAGATTGTGGCTTCCGAATTCGTGAACAAGTACCTCGGTGAGGGTTCAAGAATTGTTCGTGACGTCTTTGACATGGCAAAGGAGAAAAGCCCTGCAATCATATTCATAGACGAGATTGATGCAATTGGTACAAAACGAGTAAGCAGCAGTGAAGGAGCGGATAGAGAGGTTCAGCGTACTTTGATGCAGCTTTTGGCTGAACTTGACGGATTCGAGTCAAGGGGAGATGTCGGAATCATTGGGGCGACCAACAGGCCGGACATTCTTGATGAGGCTCTTTTAAGGCCTGGAAGGTTTGACCGGACAATCGATGTTCCAAATCCCGGCAAGGAAAGTCGAGCTAAAATCCTTGAGATTCACACTTCAAGGATGAAACTTGCAGAAAACATCGATTTTGATGAAATTAGTGAAATTACAGAAGGTTTGTCTGGTGCCGATTTAAAGGCAGTATGTACTGAAGCCGGAATGTTTGCAATAAGGTCCGAGAGAAATGAAGTCATTTCAAAGGATTTCCTAGACGCCATCGACAAAATCATGGAAAACATTAATATAAGTTAATAATCTTTTTATATTACAAAAAAGATATAGTATTTAGTATAACTTATTTTATGATAATTTTTTTATTAAAATGGTGAATTTAGATGACACATTGGATTGAAAACATAGCTGATGAATTAAGCAAAATGGATGTAGAAGAGCATGTCATCGCAAGCGGAACCTCCATTTCAGGTTCAATACATATTGGAAACTCTTGCGATATTTTTATAGCTAACGGAATTGGAAAGAAATTAAGAGAAAAAGGAAAAAAAGCTAAAACCATATGGATTGCAGATGATCATGATCCACTAAGAAAAGTTCCATATCCATTACCTGAAGATTACGATAAATACCTGGGTATGCCATACTCAATGATTCCATGTCCTGACGGATGCTGTGCTAACTTTGTAGAGCACTTTGAAAAACCTCTGCTTTCAGTGATGGATGACTATGGAATTGAAATGGAACACAAATCAGGATTTGAAATGTATAAATCCGGAGTTTATGACGACTACATTAGAACCGCATTTGAAAATGTTGAAAGAATCAAGGAAATATTCAACCAGTACAGAAGGGAACCTTTAGCAGACGACTGGCTACCATACAACCCGATTTGTGAAGAATGTGGCAGGGTCAATACCACACAGGCTTATGACCATGATGGAGACATCGTTAAATACAGATGTGAATGCGGCCATGAAGGTGAAATGGACATCAAATCCGGAAACGGTAAACTCACATGGAGAGTTGAATGGGCTGCAAGATGGAAAATCTTCGGAACCACATGCGAACCGTTCGGAAAAGACCATGCCGCAAGTGGAGGATCATATGATGTAAGTAGTGTCATCTCTGAAGAGATATTTGATTATCCTGCACCTTATCCAGTGCCATACGAATGGATTACCCTTGACGGCGAGGCTATGAGTAAGTCCCATGGTGTTTTCTTTGCACCTGAAGAATGGTTGAAAATCGGACCTGCTGAAAGTCTTCATTACTACCTTTTCAGGTCAAAACCTATGAAAGCAAAAGATTTCTCACCTAAAATGCATTTCTTGGACTTTATAGACCAATTCGATACAGTTGAAAAAGTATTCTACGATGAAGTGGAAGCTCCATCAGAAAAAGAAGAAAGAAAATTCAAGGAAATCTATGAAATTGTTCAAATGACTCCTGATGCTCCGCTACCGTTCAGACCACCGTTCAGATTCCTGGTCAACGCTTATCAAATTGCAGGAGACAACCTTGAAAAAATCTTTGACATCCTCAAGAAGAATTCACAATTGACACAAAGCTTTGAAGATAAGGAATTTGGAGACTTGACCGAACTTGAACTGGCACAATACAGGGAAAGGGTCGACAATGTAATCTACTGGTTAGACACTTACGCACCTAAATTCGTAAAATTCCAAGTGCAAGAGAAAAACATTCCTAAATTACCTCTAACCGATGAGCAAACCAAATTCCTAAGTGACTTAGCGGATTTAATGGAAACAACAGAATTTACAGATGCCTCAGCATTGCACGATGCAATGTATGGAATCTTGGAAGCTCAAGAATTAAAACCACAAAAAGGATTCCAAGCTATTTACAAAATGATTCTCGGTCAAAAACAAGGCCCAAGAGCAGCATCATTCCTGTTAAGCTTGGACAAAGACTTTGTTGTAAAAAGATTAAGGCAAGAAGCTTAATCTTTTAAACTTTTCTTTTTTTAAATCAAACTTTTAAACTCTTTTTTAAGCAGAATTTCATCTGTATTTTCAACGAATTGATAGTCCAATTTTTCAAATATCTCAATCAGAATATCCTCACGACTATCAAAACTGACAACTACACTTTTGAATTCATAGTCCATCGCTATCTTTTCAAGCTGCCTAATCAACTTATATGAAATTCTTTCACGGTCATCATATGAGTTTAAAAATAGTGTAACGATTTCCGCTGAATCTGCATCATATACCTTGAAACTGGAGCATCCTACAGTCTTTTTATAATTCATCAAAAGCAAAACTACCTGAGGCTCATCGATAAAACATCCAAAAGACTGACACATGTCAATGAATCGTTCATCACGTTCATCAGTTACTATTATTTCCATTATTTTACCTCCGTAGTGTTGCCGACCTTTGCAAGCTCTTCATCCCAGATTTCAGAATTGTTACAGGCAAATTCCAAAAACAGATCCCTGCATCTCACATCATCCAAAACGACCACTTCAACATCATTGCATCTCAGCAGATTTTCAGCACCCATCAAAGTAGTATTCTCTCCAATGACAACTCTCGGAATATTATACAATATAACAGCACCGGAGCACATAGGACATGGTGACAATGTAGTATATAATGTGCAGTTAACATAATCATCATAGTTCAGGCGCCCTGCATTTTCAATTGCATCCATTTCCGCATGCAAAAGTACAGAATCATTCTGAATTAATCTATTGTGTCCCCTGGATATGATTTTATCATCTTTAACTAAAACTGCACCAATCGGAATTCCGCCTTCAGCCAAAGATTTTTCAGCTTCCTTTAAAGCTTCACTCATAAAATAGTCATCTTGAGTCATTTTAAAAAAAAAAAGAATAAATTAGATGAAATTAATCATCTTAATCTATTGAATAATCCTTTGTTGGATTCTTTTTCTAATTTATCTTCAAGTCTTCTGATTGTATTGTGCAAATCAGAAATCTCTTTTTTAGATTCATTAGACAATTTGTCATAGCTGCTTTCCTTAAGTTTGAGTTGAGTGGTTAGTGAAGAAATCTCTTGCTTGTATCCTTCGATTTCTTTTTTGTTTTGACTGTCAACTTCATCCTTATAATTTCCAAGTTCAATGAGTTCAGCTCTTAGCTTGTCAACTTCATTTGAAATGTCAATATTTTCTTTTCGGGAATCAGCTAATTTTTCTTTAGTATCATTCAACTCATTGGACAGTTGTTGATTTTCTTTTTGAACCGCATCAACATTTACATTGGCTAATTTTTCTTTATATTCTTCAATTTCAGATTCAAGTTCTTCTTTAATAGTTTTAACTTCGGATTCTAATTTGTCTGCTCTTACCTTATTTACAGCACCTTCAGCTCCGAGTTTTCCGATTTGATTGCTTAAATCTGCATTAATGTCCAATTGATCGAAATACTTCCTAGTGGTTTTTTCCAATGCATCAGTCAATTCATTTTTAAGTCTGTTTAACTCTGCATTTTCTTTTTTGAGTTTAGGAATAATCTTATTGGTTAAATAATTAAGTTCGCTTGATTGATTAGATAATTTTTCATCCTTTTCTTTTAATTTCTTTTTCAAATCATCTAATTTCTTAGGGTCCTGTTTTGTAGATTTATCATTCTTGGCCGGTTTTTCTTTTGCAGCATCTTTGACAGGTTTTTCAGGAACTTCCTCAACAACAGGTTCAACAGAAACCTCTTCAACAGGCTCTTCAGGAACTTCCTCAACAACAGGTTCAACAGAAACCTCTTCAACAGGCTCTTCAGGAACTTCCTCAACAACAGGTTCAACAGAAACCTCTTCAACAGGCTCTTCAGGAACTTCCTCAA
>JAFUIW010000081.1 GCA_017473945.1 Methanobrevibacter sp.
TCTCAACAAACCTTTTTGAAACCTCATCATCAGGCGCAATTGTTGAGACAACACCCTCATGGTTAGGTGAATCTGACACTTTTTCTTCAATAGGCAAATCACCAAGGTATGTGATTTCCATCTCATCGGCAAATGCCTCTCCATTGCCTTTTCCGAAAATGTGGAGCTTTTCATCACAGTGAGGACATATGTAGTAGGCCATGTTTTCAATAAGGCCAATCTTTTGAATGCCCATTTGCTGAACCATCTTGACACATTTCAAAACGTCTTCCTGAGATACGACGTTAGGTGTTGTTACCATAATGACCGCATCGGCATCAGGAATTGTCTGTAAAACTGTTAACGGTTCGTCACCTGTGCCCGGCGGGTTGTCGATTATAAGATAATCAAGTTCTCCCCAATGTGCATCGGAAATCAGCTGTTTGATTGCTCCGGTTTTTTGAGGTCCTCTCCAGATGATCGGTGTGTCGATGCTGTCCAGGAGAAATGCCATTGACATTACCTTAAGACCGCTTGGTGCAACAACCGGAAACATTGAATGTGAATATTCCTCTTTTTTTGATTCAATGAATGCCAGTTTTTCCTCATCATCCTTGAAGTCGTGGCTTGCAAGTCCTGCTTCTGTAATAGCTTTGAACTGTTCAAACTGATTTTCCTGGAACGCTTCGCCGTATATTTCAAGGCCCAGCATCTTAGGAATGTTCGGTCCGTGAATATCTGCGTCCAATATTCCTGTCTTAAATCCTAATTTTTGTAAGGTTTCAGCAATGTTTGCTGCTACAGTAGATTTTCCTACTCCTCCTTTTCCACTCATTACAACAATCTTGTGCTTGATTTGACCAAGGTTTTTAGCAAGTCTGATTTCCTGCTCAATCATTTGTCTTTGCTGTTCTGGAGTCATCTGGCCTCCGTGACCGTGATGACCGTGTCCATGTTCAGGCATAATTATCATCTCCTAAATTATTTAATTGAATTTTTTACTTACTTCTTCAACTGCAAGGATTAACGGGTCTGTAACCATTGATACAGGCGGAGCATATGCAAATTCCATATTGCTTAAATCAAAGCAGGTCAATCCTTCAGTAATGGCCAGTGTCATTGTATCGATTCTTTCAGCCACCCTTTCTTCCGCTATGATTTGACAGCCTATAATGGTTCCATTTCCATCACATATAACTTTAATGTCCATTGGTTTTGCATTTGGATAGTAGCGTGCTCTGGTTAAAGCCTGCACTTTCTGCACAACAGGCCTGATTCTGTTCTGTTGAGCGAAACTTGTGGTGTATCCCACTGCACCGAATTCCAGTTTACCCACTTTGGATACCATGGAGTTCAACACAGGATTGAATTTGGATTTTTTGCCGCAGATTGTACGTGCCAGTGTTTTTGATTCACGCACTGCAGTGGTACCTAATTGTGAAATGGTGTTTGAACCTAAAATCAGGTCTTTTGATTCAACACAGTCCCCGACAGCGTAAACGTCTTCCACTGAAGTTTCCATCCTGTCGTTTACAAGGATTGCCCATCTTCCGATTTCACATCCTGCCTGTCTTGCCAAATCAAGCTCTGCCCTTACACCTGTTGCCATTATGACCATGTCAGCGTCATAAAGGTCCTCATCACCGAAGCATGCCTTTTCAACCTTGCCGTCACCTATAAGCTTGGTGATTGGTTTTCCTAATACAACATTGATTCCTTCCATTTCAAGATATTTAACCAAAATGTCGGACATATCTTTATCTAAAGATCTTGGAACGATTTGAGGAAGCATTTCACTTAAGATAACATCCAAGCCCTGCTGTTTTAAAGCGAATGCAATCTCAATACCGATTAAGCCTGCACCGGTTACGATAGCGCTTTTGGCATCCTTCATTGCTTCCTGTACCCTGATACCGTCATCGATGTTTCTGATTCTGAACACTCCATCAAGGTCAACCCCTTCCATTGGAGGCACGAATGGGTTTCCTCCGGTAGCAAGCACAAGTTTATCCCAGTTCAAGACAGTTTCACTGCCGTCCTTTTCATAGGTAACTGTCTTTTTGTCGGAATCGACTGCTGTTACTTCCGCTTCTGTGATGACATCGATGTCTTTTTGCTTATAATCTTCAGGAGTTCTCATGACAATATCATCGAAAGATTCGATTGTACCTGAGAGTACATAAGGAATAGCGCATGGAGAATATGCCACCTTGTTATCCCTTGTAATTACTGTAATTTCTATATCCTTATCCAATTTGCGTATATTTGAAGCTGTAGAGATTCCTCCAGCTCCTCCACCTACAATTACTACTTTCATTATAACAAAACCACTTTATGATTTATAACATTAATATATATCATTAAATACATATAAAAAAGTAACTATCAAGAAGGTTTTGTTTAAAAATGAGAGAAATTGATTTAAATTTAGATGAAAATCCGTTCATTAATTTTTTATCTGCAAGATATGCAATGTCAGCAAGGATTAATGTGGAAAAGATGTGGAAATGGTGTCATGAAAATGACAGGTCATTCTTTGTTATGAGTCTGGGATGCCTTATGAATGCTGTAAATTCAGTTCCCCAGCTTAAAAGAAGAATTATTGATGGCAAAGCTGTTGAACACGAATTTCTTGAAGGCTTGACACCGATAATGAATGAAAAAAAAGAGATTTATCGTGAAATGAGAGTCAAAATCCCTCAGGAATTTGAAAATATCCACGAATGGCATGACTATGTGAAGGATTTGTCTTCAGATATTCTTGAAGGAAGAAAAGAGGGCTGCATGCTTGAGATGGAAAAACGTGACCTTGAAAACATTGCAAACTTTTCATGCATTCCATGGGTTGACTTTGACATGCTCACCAATTGTGTTGTTGACGGCAGGGCAATTCAGCCTTTGATAACCTGGGGAAAAGTAAACGAGAACTATGAAATGAGCGTTTCAATCACAGTAAGCCATATTTTTGTAAATGGTCGTGAGCTAGGACACTTTTATGAAAACGCCCAAAAGGAGTTTGACAATATTACTTTTAAGTAATATTACTCATCTCTTTTGCTTCAATGTCTGTTGCTTCAAGCTTCATTATAACCGGCCTTAAACCATCATTGCAGGAAACTATCGCAACACCAGGAGTTTTTATCCAGTCATGATAATACCAGATTTCCTGAGCGCCATGAGCAAGTGCAAAAACGTATTGATAGATAGCTTTCCAGGCCTCATCGCAGAACCCGTCAGGCTTTGCGTAATCTGCATAATACACTTCGCCTTCACTCATAAGAGGACATGTTGAAAGTCCCTCAACACCATACTCTTTGGCAAGATCTTCCTGAAGAATTGTTTTTAGTATAGTAATCTTTACCTTTTTCATGTAAATTAATTTGTTTAAAATATATGATAATAGTAATGGTTCAATTAAGCAAATTCAGCGAATAAAATATTTAAAGTAATGTTTATACTGGACAAACAAAATGAACTACCAAAAATCATACATTGTTGAAATGATACAAAAATAGTAAAATTTTTAATAAAAAAGTCAAATTAATGCCTTATTGTAGAGATTAAATCCCCACAATATTCCGTATTAGACATTAAAACTAATCAATTTGGTTTCCCAATAGAGGCTTACTTTAAAAGTAAATCTCTATATAATCTTATTATTGAAATTATTATATAAATGTAACTATTTTATAGAAATGGTAATTAAACAGTTTCCATCTTAGGGAAAAGACCTCACGAAAACTTAGTTTTCAAAGCCCCTCATTGAATTGTTAATATTTAATTACCAGTTAAATGGAGATGAAATTATAGTTATTATCTTCTATACTTAATTTGAATCATTAATGATTTAATAATTGAAGCAATATCAAACCAATATGTTCCAATTGTGAAGATAACTGTCTCCACTATTTCACCTCCTGGGAAAAATGGAAAAAAATCAATGTAGCATACGGAAAAAAACTGAATTGATTAACAAATAAACATTACTTACAAAAAATAAGTCCATGTTTATCAACCTCCCAAATTGATTAAATTGAGGTCTTTACCAAAAATATATTGTTTTAATTTTATTTAAAACTTGTTGAAGTCTTTTTGTAAAATTGTAGCCATTAAAACATCCTAAATAAAGATTTTGGCAATTTTAAAAAAATAGTTAAAAGAGTGTAAAAACTCCAAATATTAATCGCTTTTATCTGCCCAGTAACTCCATTCACCAGTTACAGCATCTTGGGCATAAACATATCGCCCACCTTCTTCCATTTTATGGTAACTGCCATCTGCATCTGATTTGAAATACTTACTACTACGACTATTATAATCTACTTGTTCTGGTTGATTATAATTAGAATTAGTTGCAGATGTTTGACTAGACTCAGAAGTAGCTTCAGCAACTTCCTCTTTAATAGTCAATTTCTGTGTTGTGTTGTTTCCAGCGTAGTTTTCATTTCCACCATAGCTAACAGTAACATTATATTTTCCTTTCTTCAAGTCCAAATCAAGCTTAGCTTTACCTTTTGAATTGGTTTTTACCACATCATCAACAACCACTTTGCCTTTGCTGTTAGTAACAGTAACGTTAACGACTTCTTTAGATAGTGGAGTCTTATTCAAATCTGTCAGTTGCACAGACAATTCTCCACCTTCGTACTGTTCCTTATCACTTGTAATCTTGATTTTTGTCGGTTCCTTTGCATGCATTGGATTAAACATGCTAAATCCGATTGCAGCTGCAAGAATAACAATTATTACAATCAATATTATAATTATATTTTTATTTTCCATTCAATTATCCTCCAAAATAATAATCTATTAAACATGTTTCTACACAACATTGTATGAATATTTGGTCTGAAAGTTCTTAATTTAACCTAATAACGATTTATACAATTTTAAAATACCATTCATCAATTCAAACAAATAGGGCAGCAAAAAAGAAATGAAAAGTGCTTATTGCACTTTTAAAAAATTAACCTACAGGTGATCCCAATTGAATACTACCTTTTGAATCACGGCCACCATAAGTATAGATTCCATCACCACCCATCACATAATAGTTTCCATCTGGTGTTTCAAGAAGTCCTAACTCCTGCTGGTTTTCAACAACTCTATAAGAACCAATTTTTGATGAATACCCTGAATACAAACTCATATCAACACTATTTTCTTCACTGCTTGAATGCTGAGTTTCCTCTTTAATGGACAGTTTTTGTACTGTATTATTTTCTGCATATTTTTCATTTCCTCCAAAGGTTACAGTAACATTGTATTCTCCTTTTTTCAAATCCAAATCCAGTTTTGCCTTACCTTTGGAGTTGGTTTTAACTGCTTGGTTAACTACAACTTTTCCTTCAGAATCAGTTATTGTAATGTTAACTTTTTCTTTGGAAATTGCAGTTTTAGACAGTCCCATAAGCTGCATTGTTAGTTTTCCACCTTCATTTTGCGTTTCATTACTAGTTATTTTTATTATGGTCGGTTCTTTTGCATTTATTGATTGCATATAAAGCATGCCAACAACAGCTGCAAGAACAATTATTATTGCAATTAATATTATGATAATGTTTTTGTTTTCCATCATATCCCCTCATGTATGATATGTTCCAGTATTTAAATCAGGAGCAGTATATCCACCAACATCTTCACCATCTATAATTAATGGAACATAATGCCAATTATTAGCAATAGCAAATTCACGAGTTTTTCCATATCGGTCAACTTCAGGTCCATATTCAGGATAGATTCCTCCTTCAGGAGCATATTTGCTTGAATGAGTTGTGGTTGATGTTTGGTCGTTACTAACCAATTCAGTAGTTGCCTTTTTAACAGTGATATTGTCAGTAATGACAGTTGATGCATATTTATCATTTCCATCGAATTTGCATTCTAGTGAATAGTTGCCTTTTTCTTCCATCATGAATTTTGCTTTTCCTTTAGAATTGGTTGTTATTTTCTTATCAATAACTGTTCCATCTTCATCTGTAAGTTTAATGTTAATGGTTTCATTTCCGATTGGATTTCCCTGACTGTCAGTCAATACAACAACCAATGAATCTCCAACATTGATTTCTTTATCAGAAATTTTTAAATCTGATTTTTCTTTAGCCATTAGTTGAGAAAACATCACACCTACAATTGCCGCAAGAATTACAATAATTACAAGTAGAATTATGATTATATTTTTGTTTTCCATTCAAATCCCTAGAATTTAACTTCTACTTTTTGGATTTCAACTCCGCTGCTTACCGGATATCTGTGATATCCTTCATAACCATCTTCACCGTTACCCCAGTCACTCCATTTCCACTCTCCATCCATGTAGAAATATGCTCTAGTCAGATAAGAGTCTTTGTCAACTGATTTACCGTTTTTATACAGATGAACCTCAAATCCTCCGACAGATCCGCCCATCCATTTTTCTGCATCAACACTATACTCACCGGCAGATTCAGTGTAAGTCTTGTCAAAACCAGGTAATTCCACAGTTATGGTATCCGGTGAGCTTGAAGATTCCTGCACATCATCAACTTCAGTTTGGTTGATTTCAACATCTGCTGGTTCGGAAGTGTTGTTTTGCAATAGCAATATGCCTACTCCGAATGCCAGAATAATGATTATCAAAATGAGTATTATAATCATATGTTTGTTTTCCATTAAATTCCTCCAGAATAATTATCAGTTAAACATATTTATACACAATATTTTATTAATCATTTATGGTGATTGCAGTTTTTAATTCATGGATGTTAAATTGACTGTGGTATATACGATTTTAAAAAAATAACTTTGAATAAAATGAAAATATTATAAAATCATTGAAAATTAATAAGAGTAAAATTTTTAATAAAAAAGTCAAATTAATGCCTTATTGTAGAGATAAAATCCCCACAATATTCCGTATCAGGCATTAAAACTAACCAATTTGGTTTCCCAATAGAGTCTTACTTTAAAAGTAAATCCCAGTTTAATCCCATTATAAAAATCACTATAAATGTAACTTGAAATGCAAATTAAACAGTTTCAATCTTTGAAAAAAGAGCTTATGAAAACTTGTTTTAAAAGTGCCCATTGGATTGTTAATATTTAATTTCCTGTTAAAAAGAGCATTTGTATGAGATTTCATCAATAATTTTCTGCAGATACTTCTTTTTTAACACTAATTCTCGTTTATTGGCCAACTTATCGCTATTTGGCTGAGCAACCTTTTCAGGTAGTCTTGAAGCGCCCAAATATATGGTGTCACCTTCAGTCAGGTTATGAGCAACACCCTTGTCAATGGCTTTTTTGATTTTATAATAATCACCAAAAAGCACATCAAAGTCATTGGACAGGTAATAAATCTCCAAATCACTAATCAAACGGTTTTCACCGTTATACCATATTATAAAAATAGCTTCCTTTTTAAACAATTCAGAAAAGTCGATTAAGTTGAAATAATCCAAATCCGCAAGTTTGAGTTTTGATGATGGGTATTTTTTTCCGCAAAGCTTGGTGTTGTAGGGGATTTTTGCAAAAATGAAATCGTCGGATTCATCCAAATCAATTTCATCAACATTACTGCCAATCAACTGTTCAAATGAATCCATGTAAATCTAGTCCTTGTCTAAAGCAGGAATTCCGGTGATTCTGAGTCCGCCATAGTGGGATTTGTATTTTATATTTAATCCAATTAATAATGGTGTGATTTTCTCAATGATTCTTGCTTTTTCCAAAATTCCACAGTCAATGGTTTTAACACCAGGGATTTTGTCGATGATTTCTGCAGCAGTTGCTTTAGCGTCATTGTCATCACCTGCAATAAGACAGTCACAGTCAATTTCTTCCGGAATGTTTGCAAGGTGTGAGTTTGAAATATTACAGAATGCGCAGATTACCTTTGCGCCGGTTCCTTCTAAAATGGAGGCGGTTCTCTCAGCTGCTGATCCTTCCATAAGGTCAATGAATCTGAACGGTTTTCCGCCAATTGCAGTTTCTAAAGGCACTGTTGCATCCATGACAATCTTATCCCTACAGAACTCCTTGATTCCTTCAATTGTTGGTTTTTGAGCGGCCAATGGTACTGTGATGATTAATACATCTCCTTCACGAGCTGCATCTTCGTTTGCCATTCCAACCATGTTTGACAAATCATAGTCTGAAAGTTCTTCTTTTGCTTTTGCAACAACGTCCAATGCTTTTTCTTCTTTACGAGATCCTACAATTACATCCACACCTGCAATAGCTAGTCTTTCTGCAATTCCAAGTCCTTGCGGTCCGGTTCCACCTATTATACTTACTTTCATATATCTCACCTATTTTTTGTCATATAATAATCCGCCGACGAAAATCAGATATTCGGGCAGTTTGCCCTCTTTGGCATATTTGATTTCGAAGCCGAAATAATCTTCAATCATTTTATCTGTGTATGCTCCAAGTGATTCAAGGGAATATCTCATCTTAAATGGCATCTTGCATGGCATGTTGAATTCCCTGGTACATCTCATGCAGAGGTTGCATTTTCCCAAAAACAGACCCAGTGCATCTTCACTTTCAAGCATGTATATTTCATTCATCAGCTTGACTTTCATGCGTTCAAATCTTTTCAAAACAAATTCCAATTCCTTATCGGAAAATTCATGCTCAAGCTCTTCAGCAGAAAAGTCAATCTTAAATGCGATTATCTTTAACTTGTTGTATGCGTTCCATACATCATCATATACGTCAAATTCAAATGGAGGATAGTTCCAGTTATATCCCAATGCTTCCTCCTCTTCAATGCATAATTTTGAAACCTCTTCAAAATTCACATAGTTCTCCACAAACTCCCCAACATCAACATCACATGTGAGTTTTTTTATCTCTGACATAATAATTTATATAAAAATTGAACATAATAAAAGTTTCTATCCATTTATTACACGATTCAGTCCAATTTTTTTGGCATTGTAGTTGACTGACTTTTGAGTGTCTGTAAGGGATTTTTTCAGGGTGTTTACAATAGCACATCTAAGCTCATCGTCAAAGTCAATGCATGTTCCGCCTCTGAACTCATGGATTTTTGAAATTTTTTTATCCTCAAGATATTTCAGGTATTCGTTCCAGTCTTCTGTTATCTCATCCATCAGTATCTTAACGTCAAGCAATTTGTCATTGAGTTCATCTGCTTTTTTAAAAGCTTCCTTTTCTATGCTTTCGAGATTTTCAAAATCTTCTTTAGAATATTCATAAAGAAATGTTTTATGAGACATGGTTTTATTTAGGTAAAACAAAATATATGTAGTTTTTGCAAGTGAATCTCCAATGCCAAATCAAAATTGATTTAAAAGCTTAAAATTGTCTAAAACATATAAAATTGTAGTTAAATAAACTATAAACTATTTATACTAGCTCAAATAAAATTAAAATTGAAATTTGGAAGAGGTTACATGAAACGGGAAATTCACACCATATTTGACATAATATTAAAAATGATAATAGTAACATATTCAAATGAATTTCTGAAACTGATTGGGGAAAAAAGATCGATTAAAAGGCTTCTTAAAACAAACATCACTACAAACAACGGAAGACAATTGCATCTTGATTTTCTTTGTGAACTGGAAGATGGAACAATATTGAATGTGGAATTTCAGTTTAGAGGACCCTACGGTTATGATTTAGACAGGTTTTTTGACTATAACATACTGTCACAGGCAGAATATGACAAGATATGTGAAACAATCATAATCAGCTTTAAGACATCCAAATCCGGACAAAAAACAAGAAAAATGGGTTTCAGCAAAACCATACATCCCAAATTTTTCTATTTAGGAGACCTGGACTTTGTGAAAATCTTAAATACTATTGAAAACAAAGTTGAAAACAACTTAAAACTAACAAATATGGATAAAATTTTGTTATTGCTAATGTGTCTGGTTCCAAAATGCAAAAACAAACAGGAAATTCTTGAAAAAATATGTGAAATGATTAAAAAACCCAAACTCTTTGATTTACTAAAAATAGGCACATTCAAAGCCATAATCGGTCTTGAAATTAAAAACCTTGTTAGTAAAGACAAACAAGATAAACTATTAGGAGAATTAAACATGACCCCCTCAGAAGAAAAAATACTAAGCCAAGCCATAAGCAAAGCAGCCGAAAAAAGCATCCAACTACAGGAAGAAGAAATCTTTAAAGAAGGAATAGAAGAAGGAAAAAAAGAAGGAAAAAAAGAAATTGCAAAAAAACTAAAAGATATCCTCACACCAGAAGAAATTCACAAAATAACCGGATTAACAATGACAACAATAATGAAATTATGAAAATTATTTTCAACCATTAAAATAATTTTCATTTTTCCTCAGATAATAATTCAAGTAAATATAACCTATGACACTACCTACTGCCATTCCGACAACCAGGCCTGCATATACACCGACAGCACCTAAATTTAAAATAAATGCAAATAACCATGCAAATATTATTTCTAAAATAAATGCTCTTAACACAGTTAATATTAATGAAAGTGTTCCTTTTCCCATAGCTTGGAATATATTTCCTGCCAAAACACCAAATGGCATGAGCAATATGAAAAATGCCAATATTCGTAGCGCTTCAACAACACTCGGAGCTAAAACGTAACTATCTGCGGAGTATGAGAAAATGAATGATAAAGGTTCAGCAAAGAAGAACAAAAAGGAACATATTATTACAGAGGATATCAATCCTAATTTAACACCATAATTGAGTGCGGTTTTCAAGTTTACAAGGTTTTTTGCACCATATGCGGCTCCTCCAACAGTTAGAGCAGCCACTCCAATACCAATCAATGGTGATATTCCAATAGCTACCAATCTCCATGTTGCAGTATATGCCGCCACTGCAATTGTTCCTGAAAGTATTGTAAGACAGTAGTTCATCAAGATTGAAACAAAGGATATGATGAACTGTTCAAGACTTGCGGGAATACCGACAACCAATATGTCCCTGTAGATTCCAAGATTTGTTTTGTATTCACTCAACTTCACTTCCAAAAAGCTATCCCTTTTGTAAAACATCCAGTATATCATTAAAAGCATTGGGATAGTTCCTGAAATAACTGTAGCAATAGCCGCTCCTCCAACACCCCAACCAATCACATAAATAAATATGGGGTCCAAAATCATGTTGATGATAGCGGTAAACATCAAAGGATATGATGCTCTTTTGATTTCACCTTGTGATCTGAAAATTGCCGCCATCATGGCAGGGAGAAATACTGAAAAGATTCCACCAATTACAATCATACCATAAGTCATTGTTTCGTTTATGACTTCTCCGGCACCCATGATTAAAAGAAGTGGCTTTAAAATAATCAAAATAAGGATTGTTGCAACTACTGTTACGATTATACTCAACATTATTGAATGGATTGCACTGTTTCCTGCCGCTTCATAATTTTCAGCTCCAATGTAACGTGCAATCAGACTGTTCGAACCTGCACCCAAACCGTTTGCAAATCCAACCATAGCCAAAAATAGAGGTGTTACAAATCCGACGGCAGCCAATGGGTGAGGACCCAAACCTGCAACCCAGATTCCATCTATAATATTGTTCAACATCATGAATAAGTTAGAAATAATGATAGGTAAAGCTAACTTATTTATTGCTTTTTTAGGATGATTAACAATCAAATCTATTTCTTCAGTTTTATCTAAACTCATTAATTCACCTTACTATATGTTGACCCGGCTTTATAAAATCATCCAGAAACTCTAAAAAACCGTCATTATCCATTTCCTCAATATCAATAAATTGATATGATTTAGTAAGTGTTTTTTTGAGGTTTTTACCCACTTTAATAAGACCAATGTGTTCAGGTGTAAAAATATATTTCACTAAATCTTCAGCATTGCTGAATTCCCTTTTTTGCATGTGTACTAAAAAGTCATCCTGAATATAACAGTTCTCACGCCCGTATTTTGCCGTAAAATTCTCACATGCAGGATTGATGTAAACTTTAGGACCAACATTAACTTTAAGATTATTTAATCTTGATGATGCCATTTCAAGCAAAATTACACCAGTCAATATCTCATCACTCCAGTAATCCGCCTTGAACACATTGAACTCCTCATCATTCAATTTGCGCTCCAACGCTTCACAAGTCTTTTTAAGTTGAGGATGAAGAGTGTCTAAAGGCATGTCCGGAATGTTGAATCTGATTGCAATCAAATCGCTGTTTCTCTTGGAAAATTCATCCAGAATATCCTCTTTTTTAATATTTCTTTTCAGAGGATAGAAATAATCCTTTTTATTGTCTGAGAATATATAGTTACGTGCAGATTGTATGAATTCCGCCATCTTATTCAATCTTAATGCAGCGGCCACATTACGGTTCATGTCAGTTGGATCAATTACAATCAGAGGATCTCCATTAAAGAGACTTGAAGTGTTATAGTCTTCCAAATCAATTGAATGACCATGTTTCCATTTGATGGCTTGCTTTAAAGTATCTTCAAAACTGCCATAATTAATAATGAGCAGCTCACATAGATAGCCTGCAAATCCACCTACCTTAAATTCTGAACCGTATGTTCCTGTCATTGCCATGAAACGTTTTAAAAAAAGCACTTCATCCTCCTGACCTTCGCTAAGATTTGCCTTGACATAACGGGTATGCAATATTGTTCTGTCAACAGCTGAGCGAAGCTGACTTCCGTCCTCAATCTGATAACATGGAACAATATCCACTTCACATCCTTCAATTTCAGTTGTAACATAAGGGTGTGATGCAAAATGATGTTGCGGAGTTGAATCAAATTCATCACAACAGATATGAGCCAAATCAAGACCTGTTTTCTTCAAAAACTGCTTATCAGTATCCAACGGGAAAGCAATGAATATGTCTATGTCTGATTTTCCCTTAAGAGCAGTGTTTTTAGCAACTGAACCTACCAGAGTAACCTTTGCATCGATGCCTTTTTCATCACATGTTTTTTGAAGAAATTCCATTAGCTTAGAGGAAACATCATCTATATGCTGCTTTTCCTCTACAGTAGGTTTTATGTCTTTTAATATCAGCTCATAATCCATCATAATCACAATTCAAATATTTCTAAATCTTCATATATCGGTCCCTGAGGTGTCAAGGTGGATTTTTTAAGAACAATCCTGTCAACAGTCATTTCACCTATTTCAACTTCATCAAACTCTTCAATGGTTGATTTTACATTATCTTTTCCTTTGGCGTTTCTCATACGGCCGATAGTTAAATGTGAAGAGAATCTTTTGTCCTTATCAAAGCCCAGTTTTACAAATTCCTTGTCAAGCTCATCGTGAAGTTTTTTAATGATTTCATCCTCATCGATTCCAAACCATATCACCTTTATTCTCTTAGTGTTTGGAAATGCTCCGCAGCCCTTGATTTTGATTGGAAACGCATCAAAGCCTGAAACAACACTTTCGATTTTTGAGGACAAAAGACCGATTCCTTCAGTGTCAATGTCACCAAAGAATTTAAGGGTCAGATGCAGATTTTCCAAATCCACATATTTAATGTTTGCATCTATTTGCTTAAATTCCTTGATTATTTTATACATTTTTGCTTTCAAGTCTTCATCTACATCTATTGCCAAAAATGCTCTAAGCTGGGACATTCAAACACCTATTGTTCAATGATTGTCTCATCAATAGCAATTCCGAAGTGGCGTGCACTGGTTTCAATGTATACTTTTACCTTATCGCCTGCTTTTACGTCAGCTACTGAGAGAGGTTCGTTATTTTCATCAACTATTCTGATTGTTTCGGCATTTTGAAGTAAAGTTCTGATGGTTTTTCCTTCATATTCCGCTTCAATTAAAATTAAAGGCCTTCTTTCTATTTTGCTTCTTCCGACATATGCTGTTCTGGTTTCCCCTTCAGTGTTTACAATCAGCACTTCATCTCCAGCAACAAGTTCTGAAAGGTATCTGGTCTTGTTTCCAGGAACCATCACATATGCCTGAACGGGACCTGCATTAACCCTGAATGGACGTGATGCTACGTATTCACTTTCCAAAGATTCAGAATGCACTAAAAACATTGATTTTGAATATGAACCTATGAGCATTCCTTCTCCAGGTTTCATCATGTCAGTTGTGTCAACGCATACCCTGTCGCCTGAACCCAAGGGTTTGACATTGGTTACTGTGGCCACTTTCAGTTCATATTTGGCCTGAGATGCCTTGACAACCTCTTCAGCTATCTTTTTGGTTTGGTTAAAGTCATTTGCTTCAAATATTACCCCATCAGTTCCGTGCTCCAGTGTTTCAAGAGCAACTCGTGCACCGTCAAGGTCACGGACTGCCGCAATGATTTCAACATCCTCTTTTTGAAGGTCAGCTATGATATTTTCAAGCGGAATGATTGTCCAGTCGGTTCCGACAAGTATTATATAATCAACTATCGGACCTAATTTAACAGCCAGCTGTTCATGTGCCTTATCAGTGATTTTTATATAGGCACATACTTTTTTACCTTCGCTTTTTGCCTTTTTTGCACTTGCAATATCAACTGAATCTGTAAAGTCATCTTTCAGCTCTACAAATCCGTCCCCTTCACCGTTGATTCCTACAAGATAAATGTCAGCATCATCGGAATTTGCAATTATTTTCACATTGCCCAATTTTCTGATGTTTTCGATATCGTCAAAGTCAAGGACATGGTCAATTCCTGATTCAAGTGCGGTTGTAATCATTTCCTTTTTGTCTTCCCACAGTTCATCAGGTGTGCTTATCCAAGCGAACTTGTTTTGCATTTAATACACCTATTTTAAGAATTCCAAAGCTTCATCTACTTCAAGGTCATGGTGAACAACTTCAGAGATTGCTCTTGTGATTTTTCCAGGGTTTTCTGCCTGGAACAGGTTGCGTCCGAATGCAACACCTGCTCCTCCAACTTCAAGTGAATCCTTAACCATCTGAAGCAGTTCCTCATCGGTTTCAACTTTTGGACCGCCTGCAATTACAACAGGCACAATTGCACCTTCGACAACTTCCCTGAATGAATCTGGATCTCCGGTATAGTTGGTTTTAACAATGTCTACTCCAAGTTCTGATCCTACACGTGCAGCGTGTTTTACGAATTCGACATCGTGTTCGTTTTCGACTTTTTGTCCGCGAGGGTACATCATAGCCAATAACGGCATTCCCCAGTAGTCACAGGTTTCGGCAATTTCTCCCAATTCCTGAAGCATTTGGCTTTCTGTTTCTGAGCCTAGGTTTACATGAATGGATACTGCATCTGCACCAAGCTGGATAGCTTTTTCAACGCTTGTTACGGTTACCTTATCGTTTGGGTCAGGTGCAAGGGAAGTACTTGCAGACAAGTGCACAATAAGACCTATATCGTTTCCGTAACCACGGTGTCCTTGTTTTACTATACCTTTGTGCATTAGAATTGCATCTGCTCCGCCCTGGGAGATTTCTTCTACTGTTTCATCCATATTGATGATTCCTGGGATAGGACCGCTTGATACACCATGGTCCATAGGTGCAATTACAGTTCTACCGGTATTTCTGTTGATGATTCTTTCTAAACGAATCTTTTTACCTATCATTATTAAACCTCATTTACTTATGAATTATATTTTCTTTATCATGATATATAAATCTTAATTGTACTGAAATAGACAATCAACCAAAGTAAAATAATTTAATTTGAATAAATCATTAGAATTGTATATTGAAATTTACATTATTTTTAAAAATTTATATAAAAAATGAAAAAAATTTGAATAATATTTCTATGTTTTAATTGAATTGGTATTTAACTACTTTTTGAATTTGAAATCAATTATTTAATATAATTAACCGTTGAATAGCTTTAAAATTGTTTATACATCGAAAAATGATTTTATTTAAGAATAACATTTGAAACTTTCTATCTTTTAAGTGATGGAGTCCACAGGTCAAATTCCTTAATTTGAGGTGGAATGCCTGAATCATGATAACTTTCAAGATATCCTTCAGAACTTGAATAATCCTCACCGCTGCCGCTTGCAGAGTTGAAAAATTCCAAAAGTCCACGGTTTCTTATTACAGCATGTTTCGGTTTGAAAGTTGAAGACCAAATGTAAAACACCTTAAAGACAGTGTCCGGATGATATCCTCCCCCCAAATCGATTGCCAGAACATCACATTTTTGAACCTTCATGAATACTTCAGCAATAACATCATGAAGCCTCACATCACCTGAAATAAATTCAACATTAAGTTTTGCCATTTCATCAACAGCCTCAGGTGAGTTGTCAACAGCAATGACATGACATTTATCCTGAAGCAATTTAGTTGTACCTCCAGTATGACAGCCCAATTCAATTACCACATAATCTTTTTCAATTAAATCCAGAAGGTCATTTCTGTAATTTTTTATGTTGTAGCTGAGTTTAATCATAAACTATCCCAATGTTGTTGAGTTTATCTATATGTAAGTTTTCATCATTCAAATTTTTGAGCACATCTTCATCATATGCAAATACAAATACTGTATTTCCCAACATTGCCATGGAACTACCCAAAATATTATCCATAGAATTAAAATAATCAATTTGATTTTTCACTTCATCAGACATTAATTTCGTATCCTGGGAAAACTTCAATGCAAAAGCTAAAAAATTCTCGATAGTAGGCTCTTGTTCAAAAAGTTCCAGATATTTTGCACCTGAAGACGATATTACATCATTGTAATGATGATTTTTGATAATGCTTGATGTTTCTATCGCCCCAAATGTTTTCCATCCAATAAATACATCTTTTTCAAAGGATTTTATCTCGCCGATTCCAGGAGCTCCTGGTTTTGTCCTCAATACCAAGCCATTGCCTGTTTGAGCTATGACATCACCTAATCCACCTCCCAAATTGACTTCTGCCATATGGGCGATTTGACCGCACAATTCCTCTGAATATCCCAAATCCAAAAATTCGTTTAAGGCCAATGTCAAGCTTAATGCGGATGCAGCGGATGTTCCAAAACCGGCTCCAATCGGAAGCTGAATATCCTGAGTTACTTTAAAATCAGTGTCAATTTCCATAATGGACAATACTTCATCAATTACAGTTGAATCTCCCTGATTAACATCAATTACGAACTCGTCTGACGGAGAAATTGTTGTTTTAACACCTCGGGAAAGCAAAAAGCCGGCACCGCATGATCCGTTTTTAAGTTTTATTTCATGGTTTTCAATTGTAAAAAAGCCTGTGATGTGGCCAGGTACAAATACTGAACTAGTCATGATAATAAATTGGCTTTTGAATTTATTAAAATTTTTCACAGAATTAATTGCAATTTAATGTTATATTCTATCATTCAATATATCTGAAAATTAAATCGTTAGTTAAAAAATAGTATTGGATTATTAATAATAAAAAAAAGAAAAAGCAGGAGTTAATTAAAACTCCTTTAAAGTGTTTAATTTTGTTTTCTTCTGATTAATGGAATGAACAGGGCTAACAATAGTAATGCGATTGGATTACCTGTAGCATTTTTATCCGGTTTTACATGTTTAGATACATGATGTTTGTGTGGAACGGAAGGTTGAGGAGTTGGAGTTTCATCATCAGAGTCATCGACTTCGTCAATTTCTTCTGTTTCATCAGTAATGTTTTCATCCTCTTCAGGAACAACAGTAGTTGTAATGGTGAAATTACCATTTTCTTCTGTAATATCTACAGTGTAATTGTCTGCTCCGTCAATACCAATGGTATAATTAATTTTTTTACCGTCTTTATAAATTGGTAAATCCTCGAATGAGAATTTCCAGTTATTACCTGGATATAATGTAATATTGGAAACTTTTACACCATCAGCATATAAAATTACTTCTACTGGTTTTTTATCCTTATCGTCAACGCCTTTCCAAACTTTGGTTACATTAACAACAGTAACTTCAGGAACGTGAGTGTTTACAACAGTGAAGTCATATTCAGCATCACTGGACACAACACTTACATAGTTAGCAACTTCTAACTCCTGAACAGAGTACTTAATCAATTTACCGTTACTGTAAACAGGCAGATCACTGAAAGAAGCCTTCCAACCATTATTAGCATTCAATGTAACAGTACCAACAACATTACCATCACCAAGCAAAACGACAGACACTTCAACAGGCCTAACGCCATCCTGATTGTTGTTGTCATCCCAAACCTTAGCAACATTAACATCAGTTACTAAAGGCGCATGAGTGTTATTGACTATGAAACTGTAGTCATCATCACTGGATACAGTACTAGTATAACCTGGAACTTCTAACTCTTGAACAGAGTACTTAATCAATTTACCGTTACTGTAAACAGGCAAATCACTGAAAGAAGCCTTCCAACCATTATTAGCATTCAATGTAACAGTACCAACAACATTACTGTCGGCAAGCAAAACGACAGACACTTCAACAGGTCTTAAACCATCCTGATCATTATTGTCATCCCAAACCTTAGCAACACTAACATCAGTTACAACAGGCACATGACTGTTAACAACAGTGAAAGCATAATCAGCATCACTGGACACAACACTTACATAGTTAGCAACTTCTAACTCCTGAACAGAATAGTTAATCAATTTACCATTACTGTAAACAGGCAAATCACTGAAAGAAGCA
>JAFUIW010000082.1 GCA_017473945.1 Methanobrevibacter sp.
CAGGATTGAGAGGGGTTGGAAAAACCACTATTTTATATCAAACATATGATTATCTTTTAAAAGAAAAACAGATTCCCCCAAATCAGATTTTATACATTTCCTGCGAAACTTTAAATAAAATCATAAAATGTGATGTTTTAGAAACAATTGAACAGTTCATAAATGAAATGCATCAAAGCAGCCTGATGACAATTGATAAAAAAATTTTCTTATTAATTGATGAATCCCATTTTGATAAAGACTGGTCTTTGGCAGGAAAAATAATATATGACAAAACAAAAAGAATATTCATGATATTTACCGGGTCTTCAGCGATTAATTTAGAATACCATACTGAAACAGCAAGAAGAATGCTCAAATATCCAATATCACCTCTAAATTACTCACAACATCTAAAATTAAAATTCGACTATGAACCTGAAAATATTACTAAAGAATTAATAGACGTACTATTTAACGGGGAAATAACTTCATCAAAACAGTCAGAACATGAAATAAATAATGGATTGTTGAATTTAATAGATTATACATCACAGGAATGGAATAATTATTTTAAATATGGAGGCTTTCCATCAGTTATGCATGATAAAAATTATAGGATTAGCCAAAAAAAATTGCTTTATTCAATAGATAGCATTATCACTAAAGATTTAAAAACACTGCAGAATATCAACCAGAACAGTGAAGATTATGCCTACAGACTATTGAAATTTTTAGCACAAAAAGTACCTGGAGAAATATCTCAAAACACCCTAGCTGATTTGATTAAATCTTCTCCAAGCACAGTTAATACAATTTTAGGATTGCTCGAAAAAACACATTTGATATTCCATTATGAACCCTATTCAGGGCCAAATGCAAGAGTTAAAAAGTCATGGCAATATTATTTTGCAACACCTAGTTTAAGGCATGCGATAAACACAAATTGGGGCTTTTCTCCAATGAATCAAGATGAATATGAAGGAATCCTATTGGAAAATCTTGTTGCATCAGGATTATTTAACTTAAAAAATAATGAAGAATACTTTGACTTTGACATCTTTTTTGATCCATTGAAAGGGGGAGTTGACTTTTTAATTAGAAAAGGATTTGAAAATCCAATACCAATTGAAGTAGGTCATGGAAACAAGACAAAACGACAGGTCATAACTGCTATGAACCGTTATAACTCAACTCATGGAATAATCATATCAAATACAACAGAAACCATTGAAAAAGAAGACAATATTATTTATTTGCCATATAAAACATTCTCATTAATGTAAAAAAGTAAAAAAAAGAAGAGATTGATTAATCTCTTTAAATTTATTCATCCATATCTTCGAATCTGGATTCTAATTTTTCCATTACACCAGGTAAGGAAGTGTATTCCATTTCTTCAGCAGGTAATCTGTGAGGTTCGAATGGACCGTGTCTTCTGATGTAAGTTGCAATTTTAGCAGCTTGTTCACGGGTAGGGTCGAATGCAGGATCGTCGAATAAGTCGACTGGTCCGATTAATTCACCGTTAGCTACTTGGAAACCTAATCCTACTACTCTAGGTGGTCCGTCGAATCTGATTGGGTTTGCTTCCATTTCAGATACAGGCATCATTGGACCGTTGTGGGATCCTCTCATCCATCCACTAACCATATGTGGGAATGCAAATGGATCTACACATTCACCGTTAGCAGGGAAACCAGATTGTGCTCTTACGATACATACTGGGTCGTCTTTACCAACGTATTCTCCAGCCATTAAGTTTAATCTTTCGGTACTTACTGCAGCTGCGATTTCACCGTTTTTCTTCCATACTCTTTTGATTACGTATCTTCCGGTGGAACCGATTAATGCAAGTAAATCGTACATTTCTTCAGGACAGTTTAAGATAACTTTTCTGTGTTCGATTACGTCGAATACTTCAAATTTGAATCCATCGTGTAGGGATGGGTCAATTACAAGACCTGCAGTGTTGAATGGGTCTGCAAACATTCTGAATACTGGTAAGTTAAATGCACCAGGTTCGGTTTTGTCACAGCAGAATACGAGAACTGGGTCAGATGGCCTTTCTTCGAATTCCATTTCTGCTACACCTGGACCCATACCTTTGATGTTTCCTGAGAATGTATCAGATAATAAGTCTTGACCTGCACCGTATAATTTTAATTCACGTGCTCTTTCAGTAGCTTTCATGAATGCATCATATGCAGTTTTGTGAACTTCTTCGTTTTCTACACCTTTGTCGTGAGTCATGATTAAGTCTATGTCGTCTCCACAACGGGAAACATAGTAATCTTTGATGATACCAGCTTCTAAAGCATCAGCTAAGACTTCATCACAAATTTCCATTAAATCTGGGTGTGCGACACAGTGTCCAGACACACTTCCAATATCAGCTTTAATTACACTAACAGTAGTTTTCATTTTAAATACCTCGATTAGTAAATTAATTATTTACTAGACATTTATTATTTTTGAGTTGTATACTATTTAATTATTATGTTTAACAAGGTTATTTTAGAAAAAGTTAGAATAATAACGAATTCGATAATTAAAAAAAAATAATAAATAGAAAAATTAGTCAATTTTTCTAATGTTTTCAAAAGCCTTTTGAACCTCAATATCCTGATCCATATCTTCACATGCCTGTTTAACGCGCTGCAAATCAGCATGAGTTTCAGGATATCTTGGAACTGCACTGCATCCGCCATCATCTATTTTAGAGATTTCAAAAGTTCCAATATCTTTTGCAATTGCAGTGATTTCCTCTTTATCAAGCCCGATTAATGGAGATAAAATAGGCACATCAACACCATAACGAGTAGCTAAAATGTTTGATAAAGTCTGTGAGGCAACCTGACCTACACTGCTTCCGTCAACAATTGCATCTGCATGAAGCTTTAAAGCGAGTTTTTCTGCAATCCTGTACATTCCAGACTTGCATAACACACATGTCATTTTTTCAGGAGCTTTCTGTTTAGCAACAGTCAGATACTCCCCATAATCTATGACTCTTCTTTTTATTGGATTTCCGCTCGCATACTTGTTGAGCTGGTCAACCAATAAATTGAAGTTTTCAGTAACTTTAGGGCCTGAAAACGGATCGTTATTGCAATGCAGAGCAATAACTTCACATCCTCTTTTCATCATCATGTATGCCGCAACAGGAGAATCTATACCGCTTGATAAAAGAACAACAACTTTGCCTTGTGTTCCCAATGGAAGGCCACCAGGACCTTTGATTTTTTCATGGAAAATGAATGTATCATCTTCCCTTACTTCAACAAAGATTGTCAAATCAGGATTTGTCAAATCAACCGGAGCAAGTACAACACTTCTGACAACTCCTCCACAGTGAGCTGCCATTTCCTGTGAAGTGAAATCATGCTTACCTACACGGCGGCACTTTATGGCAAATTTGGTATTTTCATCAATCAAACCTTTTTCAACAAGTTTTTCAGTATACCTTGTTAATGTCTCATCGATTTCATCATATGTTGTATGGGTTGAAGTTGCAGGAGAATATGAAACAACACCAAATACTCTGTTTAACTTTTCTACACCTTCATCAAAGTCCTTAGGACGAACATAGATTCTTCCCTGATTTCTATCAACATCGCATTCAAAAGTAGCTTTAATATTTTTAACTAGCTTTCTTTCAAAACGTGACCTTATTTTAGGGCTTTTAATCCCTATTTCACCATATCTGGCAATAATTAAATCATAATTCATTTAAACATCTCTCTAAAAATTATTAGTACACGCTGAAAAAAATAGCAATCCCTTCTATACTAGTTTTTTAAAATATAA
>JAFUIW010000083.1 GCA_017473945.1 Methanobrevibacter sp.
ATGGATCAACCGGGAGGAATGTAGCAGTTCCATCAGGTTTTGATAAAGTAACATCTTCAATAGTTACTTTGTATGAACCATAATCTACACTGAGAACTTCTCCTTCATGTCCTTTGAAATCTCCACGGAGAACAGTAACTTTATCTCCTGTTCTTAAAGGTAAAGATCTTTTACCGATTTTTTCTCTTAAATCTTTACTTAAGGAAGCACTTAAATGTTTTCCACGTGCGTGAGCAGGAGCATTATAACGAGCTTTTCTTTGTTTTCTTGGTTGAATTGACATTTTTTCACCTTATACTAAAATACTTGCTGCACTACCAACACTAGGCCATCTGTCAGCTGCTTCTTTAGCAACAGGACCTCTGATTTCGGATCCTTTTAAAATTCCTTCAGGAGTAATAATAACAGCCGCATTATCTTCAAATTTAACACGAAGACCATCAGCACGCCTATATTCCTTTTTTTGTCTGACTACAACTGCATTAACAACTTCTCTTCTCATGTCAGCAGTTCCTTTTTTAACAGAAGCAACAACTAAATCTCCAACACCAGCAACGTCGAGTCTTCTTCTTACACCTTTAAATCCTTTTACGGAAATAATTTCAATTTCACGTGCACCAGTATTATCAACACATTGGAGTCTTGCTCCAATTGGTAATGCTTTAGTCATGCTTGAGGTTAATGGTTTCATAATTAATTACTCTCCTTTAACTTCTACTAAAACAAAATGTTTAGTTTTACTTAATGGTCTGCATTCTGCAACTTTTACAGAATCACCAACATTCACACTTAAACAATCTGGTTTGTGAACATTGATTTTTGATTTTCTTTTTTCATATCTTTCATATTTTTTAATGAATTTATAGTAACTACGTTCAACAGTAATAGTCCTTTCTGCTTTGTCACTAACAACAATTCCTTCGAGAACTTGACCTCTTACAGGTAAAGTACCGTGGAAAGGGCAGTTAGGATCATCACATGTAGTTTCAGGTTCTTGAACATTAAGCCCAACCATATTATCACCATATTAAATTTTTTTAAATCTTTTTTTTATCCTATCTTCAGGACGAATTGATAAGATATTACCATTAATTTCTATTTTTTCCCCGTTAGGAATTTCAAATATGAAATTTGAATCCTTTTTTGGAATAATTTTTTCACAATTATTCTCATCTTCTATTTTAATGGTATTCTTTGTCTCATCAATGATAGTTCCGTTTAAATTAAGAGATTTATTCTTCGAACTGGTTACATGAACCTTCAAACCAATGAATTCATGATGAACCAAGTTATTTGAAGTAATCATAATCCCATCTCTTAACATAACATTTACAATAAATCATGCAGAAAAATTACAAAATTTTATTGAAATTTATCGAACAGATGAATTATCTCCTTTTTTTATTATTTTTCTTGGATTCACGAATTTCGATAGTATCAGATGAAAATCCTAGTTCAGCCAATACTTCTTTAACTCTAACTTTATGATCTCCTTGGAGTTCAATTTGACCATTTTTAGCAGTACCTCCACAAGCACATTTAGCTTTGAGGGTTTTAGTGAGTTCTTTAATATCGATATCGTGCTCATCAATACCTTCGATAATAGTCATGAGTTTTCCGAATCTTCTTCTAACTGTAAAAACTTTTAGAGTTTGAACTTCACGTGCAATTTCTTCACAAACACAAAGTTCTTCAGGAAGCCCACATACATCACAGATTTTTGACATTTAATTCTCCTTCTGTTTTTCATTCAATATTGTAAGAACACGAGCAATTGTTCTTTTTAATTCTCTAATTTTTCCAGGGTTTTCATTTACCCCGGCAGCTGCACTTTTAGAAACATTTTTGGATAATTCAGTTCTGAGTTCAACTAATTTTTCTTGAATCTCATCAACTTCCATGTCCCAAATTTCTTTACTTCTTAAAATCGCCATTGTTCCAACTCGTTTAGATAATTAAATTTATATATTTAACTATCATCTTCTTCTACTTCTTCAGTAGATTCTTCTTCAACAACTTCTTCTAATTCTTCGAGATCTTCAACTTCCTCGATGATTTCTTCTTCGATGATTTCTTCGGTTTCTACATCGATTTCTTCTTCAATAACTTCACCATCTTCTTCAATGATGACTTTTGGAGGAAGGATTTCTACAGAATCAGGCAATACAGTTTCTGGAGGCATAATTCTTACATAAATACCTAAAACACCAGGTTTTAATTCAGCAGTAGCAAAACCTTCTTCAACTAATCTGATGGATGGTTCACCACATTTTTTGATGTAACCTTCAACAAATTTAGCTACAGCAGATCTAGAACCTCTGATTTTACCAGAAATAGTAACTTCTACACCTTGAGCTCCAGCGCCCATAATCCTACGAATAGTAGAGTAAGCTACTCTTCTGAAGTGCATACCTCTTTGTAACATGTTAGAGATTTTGTATGCCATGATTTTTGGGTTAAGTTCAGGAACTTCTACCTCTTTAACTTCAATTTGAGGATTGTCTAAGCCGAA
Organism: Methanobrevibacter sp.; assembly: GCA_017473945.1. GTDB lineage: Archaea > Methanobacteriota > Methanobacteria > Methanobacteriales > Methanobacteriaceae > Methanocatella. The sequence continues at coordinate 2,513 of JAFUIW010000083.1, forward strand.
TTCATTTTTAAGAGTGTTGGTAATAGTTCTTACGTTTTTACCACCTCTACCAATAACCATACCAGGTCTTTCTGCATAAACAACAACCATGGTACCTAAAGGTGTAATTTGAACTTCCATACCACCGTATCCAGCTCTTTCGAGTTCTTTTTCTAAGTATTCATCAATTCTAGTTCTTCTAAGGCCTTCTGAAACGAAATCTTTTTCTATCATTAGTTAGCCTCCTGTAATACAATTTGAATATGAGTAGTAGGTGTGTTAAATGGAGTCATTCTACCAAATGCTCTTGGTATGTATCCAGGAATAACAACGCCTCTGTGACTTGAAATATGTTCAATGAATAATTTTTCAGTGTCTAAACCTTTGTACTCTGCGTTAGCTTCAGCATTTTCTAAAACTTTTAAGATTTGTTCTGCAGCTTTTACAGGGTATCTACCAGCAGCCCAACCTTCTTGTCCTTTTCTGTGACCAACTTTTTTGTTGTGTCTTTTGAAAGGAATTGATTTTTTCATTTCAATAACATCTTCTAAGTAAGCTTTAGCTTTTACTACTTCCATTCCTCTTATTGCTCTGCAAATCTCAACACTGTGTTTTGGAGAAATCTTAAGAGATTTAGCCATAGCACGTGCAGTTTTTGCTTCATCAACATCATTATTATAAGCATATTTGTTAGCCATGTTTTAATCTCCTTATTTAAGTGGTACAAACATGGATGATCTTGTAGCACCCATACCTGGGTCCCCGTGTTGGACTCTTTTTCTTGTTGGTGCATATTCTCCGAAGTAATGACCAATCATTTCAGGTGCAATAGTTACTTCTACAAAATTTTGACCATCATAAATACCGAAAGTGGTTCCAACCATTTCTGGTATAACAATCATGTCTCTACAGTGGGTCCTAATTACAACAGGACGACCATCTTTAGTTCCTTCTTTATTCAATTTTCTCATTTTATCCAAAACAATTTGTTGTCTTGGTAAGAATCCTCTCTTTAAAGATCTTCTTTGTCTTGCAGGGAATAATTCCATTACTTCCTCTAAAGACATTGCTTGTAATTCTTCAAGAGTATAACCTTTATATTTAAATATTTTTCTTGCCAATGAAACACCCTCTATCTATCTTTTTAAACCTGTTCTTTTAGCTGCAATTGAACCAACTTTTCTTCCTGGTGGTGCATGTCTTGAAACAGTAGTAGGACGACCAGGATGTTGTCTGTTACCTCCCCCGTGAGGGTGATCTACAGCGTTCATTGCTACTCCTCTTACAGTCATGAATTTCTTACCTTTAGCTTTATAAGCATGCCATTTTTTACCAGCTTTAAGGAATGGTTTATCTTTTCTTCCTCCACCAGCTACTACACCAATACTAGCACGGCAGTTAGGATTTAAGTATTTTAATTCCCCTGATGGTAATTCAACAACAGTTTGGTTTGCATCGTGAGTAACAACAGAAGCATAAGTTCCGGAAGATCTTACAAAACGACCTCCATCACCTGGAGTGTTTTCAATATCATAAATAGGAGTACCTTCAGGAATTTCAGCAAGTGGCAAAGTATTACCGAATTTGATTGGTGCGGAAATACCACATTCAATTTCATCATTAATTTGAATACTTTCAGGTGCTAAGATAAATTTCTTTTCACCATTTTCGAATTTTACTTCTGCAATAGGAGCAGTTCTTGCTGGGTCATGTACAATATCAATGACTTTACCTTTAATACTACCTTCTTTTTCTAATGCATCGTAAGATCTGTATCTGATTTTATCTTTAAAACGATGAGAAGCAACACGGTGTGCAGGAGTTCCTCTTCCTCTTCTTTGATGAATTAATCGTTTTCCCATTATAATTCCTCCTTAGAATACTCCTATTCTGACAGCGAGTTCTTCTGCCATTTCTTCTTCAACAAGTTTGATGTATGCTACTTTTACACCTTTAGTAGTGATATGAGTATTGACTTTTGCTACTTTTTCATCATATAAGTCTTCAAAAGCTTTTTTGATTTGGCCTTTGTTAGCTTTACGGTTAACAACAAAAGTAATTTCATTATTCATATCGATTAAGTTCATGGTTTTTTCAGTAACATGAGGTTTAATAATAATTGAGTATGAATCCATAATAATCACCTAATTTTCCAAATTATTGGAATAAACCTCCTAACTTTTCAACAGCGGATTTGGTGTAAACAGTGAGTCTTCCTGCGTGAGTACCTGGTGCTAATAATTCTGCGTTTAAGTTTTCAACTACAACAACATCTACACCAGCGTGGTTTCTTGCAACTAAGGAAATACCTTTATCTTCACCAACAACAACGAGAGGTCCTTTTACTTTTTTGTATTTTCTTCCTCTTGTTTTTCCTCTACCAGCTCTGATTCTTTTACCTTCTTTAGCACGGATGACATCATCATAAACTCCTAAACTTTCAAAAATTTCACGAGTTTGTTTTGCAGTTTTTACTGCTTCAAGGTCATCTTCAACAATAATAGGTACTTGTTCTAAATCTGCAACTTTGTGTCCTCTGTTTTCAACAATTTCTTTATTGGTAGTTGCTGCAACAGCAGATCTGATTGCAAATCTTCTTTCTTTTATGTTGATTTTTTCATGATGATTTTTTTCAGCTCTAGTAGGATGTGCTTGTCTACCACCAATAGCCATTGGTACGAAAGCTGCTTTAGAACCATTTTTAATCCTTGGTACTCTTGCGGTACCTCTACCTGAACCCCATCCTTTAGCGGAAGTTCTTTTACCTGCCATTGGGTCATTACCCCATGGTTGTACTCTAGCGGATTGTGCTGAAAGTACAGCTCTTTTGATTAAATCTGGTCTGTATACTTCATCAAAAATAGCTGGAAGTTCAATTTCTTCTTTTACTTCCCCATTAATAGAATAAACGTTAACTTTCATGATTATACCCCTTGTTTAGATTTTGTACTTATATAGTTGATTTGAGGTATATCCTCAGCTTTATTATTAGGTCTGATAGGTTGTCTTAAGATTACTAATCTTTTGGAAGGACCAGGTAAAGAACCTTTTACTAAGACATAATCATTTTTGACAAGTCCATATTTTACAAATCCACCATCTGGGTTGATTTGGTCAACTTCATCAGCTGATGCGATTTTTAAAATCCTTTTATTGAATTCTGTTCTTTTATGGTAACCCATTTGACCTGCTTGAGCTACAGTCCACATTGTTCTTCTTGGTGTCCAAGGAACAATAGAACCTACGTGTCTACCTTTACCTGCTCTTACAGCTTTACCATATTGAATTCTAATTCCCCATCTTTTTACTACACCTTGGAATCCTTTTCCTTTTGTAGTTGCAATTGCATCAACAAATTCTCCTTCATTGAAGATTTCGCTAGCTTTTACTTCGTTACCTAATAATTCTAATGCAGTGTTTAATTTTTCTTCAGGATTGGATCCTCCAATACCACATTCAAATATATCCGGTTTTTTCTTAGGTACGCTAGTTACTTTTGGATTTGTGTGTACTAAGACTCTAATTTCATCTGTGTTTTCTAATGCACCTTGTATTTTTGCAATAGCTTCAGATTTATTGTATTCTTTAGGAAGAGAAATCTTCCTTGAAAGTTCTTGATCTAAATTGTCTGCAAGTACTTCGGTGATTACTTTCAAACCACGAGAAGTTTTTTCATAAGCTCTAATTCCCATTACTACGACTGGAGGTACTTCCAATACGGTTACTGGAGTGAAAACTTCCATACCATTAGTTGGAGAGTTTTTATCAGTATCAGTGACTAAAGCGTGAGTCATACCGACTTTATAACCTGCGAGGCCGAGTAATTTTGGTTCATCAATTTGAGGCCAAGATTTTACTCTAGGGGTTTCTTTAGCTGCTCTTTTTCTTGGACTAAAAGCAACAGACCCTTTTCTTGGCTGGTGATGTCTTACCATTTAATTTAACCTCCTTATTAATATTTTTCCTTATTTTTTCAATTAATTTAAATTTTTAAAGCAAATAACTAAATGAATAGTTATTATGCCAGTTGACAAGAATTATAATAATTATAACCTCATCGAAATAATAAATAGCCGTAAAACTAATTACAACTAGATAAATATTATATTTTAATATATTCTATTGAGTTTTTCATAATTGAAGCACAATGAAGAACATATCCAATGTATAAATCATTCTGCGCTAAGTTAATTTTTAGGTGAGTCCTAAAAACATTAATGTATAAAAAGTTGAGCAAGTTATCTATTAGCGTGATAAGACTAATAAATCAAAGAGAATTAAAATCTCATAAAGTTAAATAAAGAAAGTGTAGCGACAACTGCCTCTTCAGTCCTAACGGTTTCAGTTCCTTGGTCAGGAATGGTATTTACTTTGAATAAATCCCAATTGACATTTGAAACATCTTCCTCGATTGAAGAATAAGGGCCACCAAATAAAATAGCAATACTTTTACATTCATCTACTTTATGCTTTAATTCATCAAAAATAGAATCAATATAATCTCCATATCTTGTAGTTTCCACAACAAGATCAGGTTTAATTAATTTTAAGCTATTTTTAAGACTCTTATTAGAGGATATTACATTATATCCCCAGTAAATGTCATCTGGTTTATCAGGTGTGACTATTACTTCTTTCTTAGCAATTTTAGTAATCTTAAAGTCAAAAATTCTTTTAACAGTAAGTTGCTCTTTACAGAATGCAAGTTTATCCATACCTATATCAACATAAGTTCCTTTCTTATTTCTTTTAACAGTAAAACCTTGCCTATAATCACCGACGTCAGGTTGATTATTAACAGGATGATGAGGAGTCCTAAGCGGTGGAAGAATTCCCACATGCTTTAATTCTGGTCTTATAGGAAATGCTTGTTTCCTTAAATACTGTGGAGTATTCATATAATCCAAAACTTCAGCAATAAAATCTCCATCTAGTTCTCCATCTTCATTTTTTGCATGATTATCATTATAAATAACCACATTATCTGCTTGAAAAATAGCTAAAGCTCTTCCTAAAATTCCAACTTTGTAAGTACGAATTTTGAGATCTTTAGACTCAGAAAGAAATGAATTTGGAATAAATATAGATAGCTCATCTTTATACATTACTAAACAATATGTTAAGCAAAGTATATAAAGATTACCCTACATTTATATAGCTATCACTAAATAGACTTACACATTTACAAAATATTATATCACTTATAATATCCGTAGCTTCTTTTTATGCTACCAACTTTTTTATACTCAGAGAATATATTAATATAAAATATGTAACAACACCTATATAAAGGTATTGTTTTTGAATATAAAAAAATAAAAAATAAAAGATTTAATAAAAAATTAAAAATCAACTAACGCCCTAAATACAATTACATTAACATCCTGTTTTTCTTTGGTGTGAAACTCATAAATTTTAGGAATTGGAAAATTATATCTGAATATATGAGTTATATTCATATCATTGTCATTATAAAAATCGATTAAAAACTCTTCTGTGGATGCCATGTGAAATGAATATAATACTTTAGGGTTAATATCAATGGCTTTTTTTACAAAATTCAGATCTTCACCACTTTTAGCTTTTCTTTGAGATCCAAAAGGAGGATTTTGGATAACCGTATCCACTTCATAGCTACAATTAAACTCATCAATATCACTTAAAATATAATTTACATTCTCCAATTTTAATTTTCGTGAAGTTTCATCAGCCACATTAATGGAATCCTCATCCACATCTACACCACATGCAATATTTGCACCCATTAATGCTGAAGCTATAGTAAACATCCCACTTCCACAACCAAGGTCCAAAATATTTTTGTTTTCAATATCACCTAGCGAATCCGCATTCCAAATCAAATCTGAAGCGATTACAGAGGGTGTTGAATATTGTTCCAGACCCACTTTTGGATTTGGATGTGGTGGAACAGACTGAAGTTTCATTTCAAGATGCCTTTTTTTAGTAATTCTCATAAAAATCAACAAACTTAATAATTATTTAATATATAATATTATATTATTATAAAAAAATTACTTTGAGGTTTTCACATGTTTGAAAAAGTATTAATTGCAAATAGAGGAGAAATCGCAATAAGAGTTATGCGTGCATGTAGTGAACTTGGTATAGACACTGTAGCTATCTATTCAGATGCAGATAAAACTTCTCTATATACTAAATATGCTGATGAAAGTTTTCCATTAGGAAATCCATCTCCAGCAAAATCTTACTTAAATATAGAGAAAATTATGGACATAGCAAAAGACTGTGGTGCAGATGCTATACACCCAGGATATGGATTTTTAGCTGAAAATCCAAAACTTGGAGAAGAATGTGAAAAAAATGGAATTAAACTTATTGGACCTTCAGGAGATGCAATTCATAAAATGGGAGATAAAATCACATCAAAAGCTCTCATGAAAAAAGCAGGAGTCCCTGTAATTGAAGGAACACCTGAAGGAGTAAGTGACATTGAAGAAGCAAAAGATATTGCAAAACAAATTGGATATCCTGTTATCGTAAAAGCTTCCGCCGGTGGTGGAGGAATCGGTATGCGTGCAGTATACAGCGAAGACGAACTTGTCCAAGCTATTGAAAGTACACAATCCGTTGCTGCAACAAACTTCGGAGATTCAACTGTATTCATCGAAAAATATCTAGAACAACCTCGTCACATCGAATTCCAACTTTTAGCAGACGAACACGGAAATGTAATACATGTTGCTGACAGGGAATGCTCAATCCAAAGAAGACATCAAAAACTTTTAGAAGAGGCACCATCCCCTATTATGACTGATGAACTCAGGGAACAAATGGGTAGCAGTGCAGTGAAGGCTGCTGAATATATCGGATATAAAAGTGCAGGAACAGTGGAATTTTTATATGACAACGGAGAATACTACTTCCTTGAAATGAATACACGTATACAAGTAGAACATCCAATAACTGAACTCATCACAAACACTGATTTAATCCAAGAACAAATTAAAATTTCAGCTGGTGAAGAATTAACATATCAACAAAGTGACATCAAGTTTTCAGGACATGCGATTGAATGCCGTATTAATGCTGAAGACCCATTGAATGATTTCGCTCCGAACCCTGGAAGAATTACCGGTTACAGATCACCAGGTGGCCCCGGCGTACGTTTAGACAGTGGAGTTTACATGAACTATACTATTCCGACATTCTATGATTCAATGATTTCAAAATTAATCACTTATGGAAGAACAAGAAATGATGCAATTACTAAAATGCAAAGAGCATTAAAAGAATATGTAATTTTAGGTGTTAGAACTACTATTCCATTCCATAAAGCAATTTTAAGAAATCCAAATTTCCTCTCTGGAGATTTGAATACCCATTTCATTGACCAACATAAAACCGAAATTGATGTTGAAATGGTAAACGTTATCGAAGAAGACGCAGAATACATCAACAAATTGAAATCCACTTTCATGCCTAGTAAAAAGATGGCTGCAATTTCAGCTGCAGTCGGAGCTTACCAGAATGAAATTAAACACAGGAATGATTTGAAAAGACAAAAAAGTCAAGGTTAAGTATGCATGAGGAAATTATTAACCTATTAAAAAATGGAAATAAACTTCCTGAAGATGCAATTGATGAAATTGACAATCTTGATATAAATCAGTTTTCAACAACAATCAAAGAGTTGGGCAAACAAGAAACTGAACATATCAAATCATCAAAAATTTCAAAAAACCTAAATACAACATACATTGGTAAAAATTTATACGTTTACAATGAAGTTAACTCAACAAACACTGTAGCTAAATTTTTATCAATGCAAAATGTTGAAAATGGAACTGTAGTTATCTCTGAAAAACAGAAAAAAGGAAAAGGCAGATCTGGAAAATATTGGGAATCTCCATTGGGAGGGGTATGGTTATCAATCATATTTAAACCTAATGTGGATCAATCCAAATTTCCATTAATAACATTAGCTACTGGAGTTGCTGTTGCAAAGACTTTGGAAAAGGCAGGTATTGAGAATCCTGAAATTAAATGGCCAAATGACATCATGATTGATGGCAAGAAGGTCTGTGGAATCTTAACCGAATCAGTAGCTAAAAACAACACTATCAAAAATGTCGTTATTGGAGTTGGCATTGATGTTAATTTAGAAACATCCCAATTCCCAATTGAATTGCAAAAAATTACAACAACACTTAAAGAAGAACTTGGAAGAGAATATGATGAAAACCTTTTAATTCAAATATTCCTGGAAGAGTTTGAAAAAATTAGTGAACTTTTCAACAATGAAGAATATGAAACCATTCTCAAAGAATGGAGAAAACGTTCATATACAATAGGAAAAATTGTAGAAGTTAGAAAACCATTCAACCCTAATTTCGATGCTTATGTTCTAGGCATCGATAAAGAAGGTGCTCTCATAGTTGAAAAAACTGATGGAACCTTAGAAAAAGTAATTTCTGGAGAATGTATAATTAAAAGTTAAAATACAATCTCCCTACATTCATCTTCATTTATAACTACCTCCTGTAGCTTATCAAATGAAGATTCTATTTTTTTATATAAATCTTTTAAATCTAAATTAAATGCATCATTTGTAGATAAATCAAATCTTATTGTAGCTGATGCACCGGGCATTGAAACAGCAGGAATTGTAATAATTCCATGATCTTTTAATAATATGAATGAAAATACGAATGCCACATCATTGTCAGATAAATTATGTGAAACACTTATTTCATTGGCCAAACCTTCAGGAGAAATCATCACTCCCGTAGGAGTTGTTTCAAAATTTTCAAATTTCCCTTTCAGCAATTCAAATAATTCGTCTTTTCTGGAGAAACTGTTAATCAGATTTTTCTCATCAAAGTTCTTAATACCATTTAACATTGCAAGAACAGCTGGAGGTTGAGCTTCAAGACCAAATTGATTAACTTTAACTTTGATTTTATCAATTAACTCCTCACTACCAGCCATAAGCCCTCCTCTAGGACCTGGCATCAATTTATCAGTGCTAGTTATTGCAATATCTGCACCCATGTCACAGGCTTTCGGCTGATTGAAGACAACTGTTCTAAGTCTAGCACCTGATGCATCATCAACCATAACAGGTATGTCCTTTTCATGAGCCATTTCTATAACTTTCCTAAATTCATCCTCATCAATTACTTTATGGTCCATAGTAGAACCGGTAATAACAACTAATGAAGTGTTTTCAGGTATTGAGAACTCATCAAAAACGTCAGTTTCAAAATAATTTGCACCTACCAATTTACAACTTCTTGGAATTGACGGGTGAGCAGGTAATTTAGCCAGATAATGCACTACATTAGAATCTTTACTGACCAATGTTAATATAGAAGCCAATATTCCTGAAGAAGTCCTATTTAACGGAAGGACTTTTTCTCCACCCATATGTTCTATTCCGACCTTTTGAAGGTCTTCTTCAAAAATAGCTGGGCCGACATATGTTTCTAAAAGACTGAGTTCGGAAGAAGAGGCTATGAATCCTCCGGACAATCCGGTTAAATCAAATAAATATGACCTTCCTTTACTCCCAACTATATCTTTAATAATTGAAAGAGCATGTTCCCTTTTCTTGACTTCATCCAAGGAATTATTAACTATCATCTAATCAGATTCATCTAACTGGAATTTAAAATCTTCAAGTGCTTTAATAATATGTTTTAAATCTTTTACAGATATTTCAACAGATGCATCTTGATCTTCTTCAGGGATTTGATAGAAGTAATCAGCAAAAAGAACTTTACCATCCGGTCCAGTATATAAACTTAATCCATCAGTGAGTTTATCAGGATTCCTATTAGGGAAAAATACTGTAAATGAAGTTCCTAACTGATTAAAAAATTTTTCTTTTTCTTCTTCATCTTTGTTACATTTCCTAATTTTCGCCATTCTAGATTTCAACTTTTTTTCTGCTAATTCATTAATATCAGCCATTATAACACTTCCAAAAATAAAATTTTTAAATTCATATAAATTAAGATATACTATATAATGAAATCATATATAAGTATTAGGTTTTGAGTAATACTCAATCATATAAACTATTACCATGACTGTCCATTGCAACTATAAGCGGTCCAAAATTCTTAACTTTTAAATTCCACATTGCTTCAGGCATTCCTAAGTCCAACCAATCCACATTTTCTATTTTTTCAACCGCATCAACATATAATGCTGCACATCCACCAGTAGCAACAACATAAATTGCATCATTTCTTTTTAAAGCTTCTCTAACAGTGTCATCCATACCGCCTTTTCCAATGACAATTTTCGGACCCCTATCCAAAACATCACTCTGATAAGGATTCATCCGCATTGAAGTGGTTGGACCGATAGCAACCATCTCATAGCCATCATCTTTTTTAGATATAATAGGTCCTGCATGAAATAGGACTGCTCCATGAATATCTAAAGGAGCACCTTCTTCTAAAAGACGTTTATGAGCTTGGTCTCTTGCGGTTAAAATATTACCAGTTAAATAAACTACATCTCCAGCATTTAATTCAGTCAAATCTTCATCAGTAATTGGAACATTTAATTTCTTTTCCATTTATACACCTTTAATATAATCATTTGTTTTATCAAAAAAATATGAGTATATCAATATATAAAAATTTTAGATTTAATAAATTTAATGGATAACAGAATTATTGGAGAAAAACATGCAAATTATGGATTGCAATATGCTCTCCAATTTTTTTAGCATACATGTTGAAAAATCATGTGTCTAGATAAACCCATTAAACATCGCATTGAGTTTTTACAATCCAGAAGCATAGTTAGCTATGTTTAAATCAATCACACGTCCAATATATTTAACATAATACCTACTTCCAGGTCAAATATTTCACACAAAACAATTTTCTCAAAAGGACTAAAATTAAAATAAATATTTATCATATTACATATAGCTAAACTCATAATATTATTATAAATTGCAATATATATTAATTCATTTTGATAACTTTAATATATTTGTAGTGACTATATTTTAATATTAATAATTAAGAAAAAGTGTATGGTAAAAGACTATGTCAAGTATGAGTAGCGTTGCAGGATTATCAAAATTTATCAAAACCCTGCCAAAAACTAAATTTTCAATTATGGCTATGGTATTAATAAGCTTTATTACAGGTAGTTTATATTATCTAATCGATTTAACACCAAGTTACGGAATTTTAAATGATATTATATCTGGAGGATTATTTGGTTTAATGGTTATTGGATTCCCGTCAATTATGGGAGGTGCACTAAACCAACAGATTATTAGTAGTTTACATGGAATAAATTTGAAAATAAAACATTCCATGTTTTTATCAGCAGTTTCAATGACATTTTTATGCTTAATACTCATAATTGGAGGAATTATTTCCAGATTGACAGGATGGGAATTATTTTTAAATTCACTATTATTTGGTTGCGTATTGATTTACGGGTTTAATACATTAGTATTTTGGGCAACATCAAAAGTAAGGTTTACAGTAGCTGCAGGAACCGCAATAATCCAACCGTTACTAAATCTAGCAATGTACATTCTCATAACATTTATTCTTACCGACACCAGTTTTATTGGACCTACTATTTTCCAAATTATATTAAAAGCAATTATCGCAGCAGTAATATTCGTCCTTGCAATTTATGCATTCATTAAAATTATTGCTTCTCCATTTAAGAAAAACTTAGGAATTGGAGTTTTAGACTTATTAAGTTTGTTTATCGCACATATGAATGAAGGATCAAACTCACTTGAAGGAATATTTGAAAACATGAGTGAAGCAATAGACACTGTCGTCACATTCATTAGCTTTAAAACCGAGAACGGAATTAAAGCATTATTCATTTCCCCATCAGTCCATCCAGGACCTCTTGGAGATTTGGGAGGATCAAATATGCCAACATTACTTGCCAATAAATTCGATTTCTTCACAATGGTTGCACATGGGCCTTCAACTCATGATTTCAATCCAATTGCAGTTTCAGAAATTGATAAAATTGAAACAAGTGTGAAAAAAGGATTAAAACATGTTGAATATTCACCTAATGCAAGTAAATTTGTCAGATACCGAGCAAAAAAAGCAAATATTGGTGTGCAGTTTTTCAATGATGGTATGGTCATATTATCAACATTTGCACCTGAAGCCGTGGATGATATCGAATTCGGTGTTGGTCTGACAATGATGGCTCAAAGTAGAAGCAAATGTAATGTCGAAGATTCCATAATTGTGGATTGCCACAACTCATTTGCGCCTGAAAGTGGGGAAGTTCTTCCTGGAAATGCGGAAGTTTTTCATTTGATAGAAGTAATCGACAAAATCGACCCAGACCAACCTAAAGGTTCAATTAAAGTAGGTTGCTGGCATGATACAATGCCAACATTGGACAAGCAAGAAGGTATCGGTGAAAGCGGTATTAAAATCATGGTAATTGAAGTTGATGGTCAAAAAACTGCATATGTGCTATTCGATTCAAACAACATGGAAATTGGTTTCAGGCAAGAAATAATCGATGCCGTAAGCGATTTGGATATTGATGAAATCGAAGTGATGACAACAGATACACATACAGTCAACACACTTTCAAGAGGTTATAATCCTGTCGGAATTGCAAAAAGAGATGAAATTATAGAATATATAAAAAAAGGCATTGTTGAAGCAATTGATGATTTAGAAAAAGTAGAAGTTGGAACTGGAACTGAAAAAATTGAAAATCTTAACACATTCGGTCCAAAAAACTCAACCGAATTAATCTCCACAATCAGTTCTGTTGTGGCAGTTAGCAAAATTATAGCTCCAGTTTTACTAATTACAGCATTATTAATTGTATTTATATGGATTTTCTTTGGTGGTTTATAGATACATTACAAATAATGTGTATGCAATAACCCAAGTAAAGAAGAATGGTGAAATTCCATCCCACAACCATTGGGAAAATCCAGAAATTTCCTCACCAGCTATCCTTTGACATAATTGACCAACGAAATATAAGATTATTAATGCAACAAAACCTGCAAAAATATCATTTTTAAATCCGAACCAACCTAATGTCAAAGCAGTGGAAATTAAAGCTGAAATCAAAGCAAAAATAATATGAATACTTGTAACTTTAATAGTTGTGTCCATTGATATCCTCCATAAATTAAATAGATTAATATAATTTTAGTGATTATAATATATTAAAGTATTGATTGAAGAAAGGTGTTAATAATGAAATCCATGTCTAACGTAGACATTTATACAATAAGTGATGAACTGAATAATTTGTTAAGCGGCGCAAGAGTAGATAAATCATTCCAACCAACCAAAGATATTGTTGTAATGAGATTTCACGTGCCTGGAACCGGTAGAGTGGATTTGGTAATGCAATGTGGTTCCAGGATACATACCAGCCAATATCCTCTTGAAAATCCGACTACACCCCCAACATTCCCTATGCTTTTAAGAAAAAGAATCAAGGGAGCTCATGTTGAAAGTGTTAAACAGCATAAATTTGATCGTGTAGTTGAAATAAAAGTTAAAAAAGACAAATATTACACACTGATTGTGGAATTGTTCGATAAGGGAAATATCATCCTGTTAGATGAAGACAATAATATAATATTGCCTCTTAAAAGAAAACAAATGAGTGACAGAGACATAAGTTCTAAAAAAGAATATAAATTCCCCGAAGAAAGAGGAATAAACCCAATTTCAGTTAGTTTTGAGGATTTTAAAACATTGTTTGAAGCGGACAGTGATGTTGTAAGAACCCTTGCTGTTAATGGTTTAGGCAGCTTATACGCTGAAGAGATTATACAAAGAGCAAATGAAGTCACCGAAATTGAAAAAAACACACCTAACACCGAACTTGATGACAACCAGATAAATGCGTTATATCAAAGCCTTAGAAATTTATTTGACAGTCTGAAAAACAATTCAATCAAACCGCAAATTGTTAAAAATGAATCCAAAGAGGATGTCGTCCCACTAGATTTAATCAAATACGATGATTTTGAAAAAACCACTTATCCAACATTCAATGAAGCTTGTGACGAGTTTTATTCAAAAAAAGTCAATACTGGAATAAAGGATGTTAAAGAGGCCGCCTGGAACAAAAAGGTAAATAAGTTTGAAAAAAGATTGCGTTTACAAGAAGAAACACTTGATAATTTTCATAAAACTATCGAAGAAAGTCAACATAAAGGAGAGATAATTTATTCTAATTACCCTACCATTGAAAACATCATCAATGTTGTAAACACAGCAAGGAGTAAAGACTACTCTTTTAAGGAAATTGGTAAAACTTTGAAAAATGCGAAAAAGCAAGGCATGGTTGAAGCGCAAATATTCGAATCAATAGACAAAATGGGAGTTTTAACCTTGAACATTGACGGCACTTCAATAAATATAGATCCCAAAAGACCCATACCTGAAAATGCGGAAGTTTACTATGAAAAAGCTAAAAAGGCTAAACGTAAAACAAAAGGTGCGCTGATAGCTATTGAAAACACTAAAAAACAACTTGAAGACATTAAGGCCAAAAAAGATATAGCTATGGAAAACATTTCCACTCCTAAAAAGAGAGTTAAGAAAAATCTCAAATGGTATGAAAAATTAAGATGGTTCCTAAGTTCAGAGGGAGTATTGGTAATTGGAGGGCGTGACGCAAACACCAATGAGAATATTGTTAAGAAATATTTAGAGCCAAATGATATTTATTTGCATGCAGATATACATGGTGCGACATCAACTGCAATAAAATTAAATGGTGCTGAATTAAATGACACTATCCTTAAAGAATCTGGTGAGTTTGCAGCATCCTTTTCATCTGCTTGGTCATTAGGATTCACATCTCAAGACGTATTTTGGGTGCATCCGGACCAAGTTTCAAAAACTCCAGAATCAGGTGAGTTTTTACCGAAAGGATCATTCGTAATAAGAGGTCATCGCAACTATATCAGAGGAGCAAGAGTTAAATTAGCTATTGGTATTGTAGATTATGAAGGTAAAAGAATAATGGTTGGTCCAATCGATGCCCTGGAAGCACATTGTGAAAATTTTGTTGTTTTAAAACCAGGATTTACAAAAAAAGAAGCAATAGCTAAAAAAATCATTAACAAAATTAATGAAGATGACCTGCTCACACTCGACGACATCATAAGAGTATTGCCATCTGGAAAATGCGACATCGACGAGGAGCATCATCAAAGAAAAAAATATGAAAAAAATTAATCCTGATAATCTTCAGGATTAAATTCAAAATATTCATCAGGGTTCATAACCACAACATCAATGTTTGGATTAAACTGACTTACAAAATTTGCAAAAATAGCAGGATCTTGTTCTATTGGTGGGAAAGTATTGTAATGCATAGGAATAACAACTTTAGGATTTATCCACATGGAAGCAAGAGCCGCTTCAAATGGACCCATAGTAAACTTATCACCAATTGGAAGTAAAGCAACATCAGGTTTATAGATACCTCCAATAATATCTTTCATATCACCAAATAAACCGGTATCACCTGCATGGAATATTTTAGTGCCGTCTTCAAAAGTTATTAAGAAACTGGCAGCACTACCTCCAGGAACTGTTTCTTCAACAATATCAATATCAGATGAGTGCTTTGCATCCAGCATTGTAAATTTAATATTTCTAAATATAAATGACCCACCAATGTTTACACTAATATTTCTAATTCCCTGTTTTGCCAAGAAGAGTGAAATTTCATGAATACCTGCTATAGGTGCATTAGTGCTGTTTGATATTTCTAATGCATCGCCAAAGTGATCAGAGTGACCATGAGTAAGTAAAATAATATCAGGATTTAGTTCTTCAACAGGAACCTGGCAAGTAGGATTGTTACTGATAAACGGATCAATTAAAATCTTAACGTTATCATCACTAACGATTTCAAAAGCTGAATGACCTAACCACCTAATTTCCATTATGTTCCCCCTATAGCACTAATAATTATGCTTTCATCTAAATTAGAAGCAATATCCCATGTTTTTTCAAAGTTTGCTCTAATGTTTGAGATGGAATTCCTATCTTCATAGATAGCCCCATATTCAAAGTCATTTTGACCTTCAGATATAATCATTGCATGGGAATCATCTGTAATTAAATTAACTGTATGTACTTTAGGAACTGTCTTAATATGCACTCCTTGTTTTAAAAGAGATGAAACTAAAAACATATAAGACATGTCTGAAACATCAAACTCATTAATAATTACTCTTGAATAAATTGTTGGAACATGAGATAAAAATCTGTCTGATAAATCATTTAATGAAGGAACTTCCAGCATTATCTCTTTATTGACATTAACTGCCAATTGATCGAAAGCTTCCTGTGAAGTGACAACACCATTGTCTGATATGACATAGCTTTTAAGTAATTTTGGAACTGGCAAACTTTCAGGATTGTTAATATCGATTTTTATGTCCCTTGGCTCTTGAACTTCAGCAACAACAGGTGCTTGCGGTTCTTCAAAATTATGTTCCGGAACAATCGGATCTTCTTTTAAAACACGAATTATTTCATCAGATTTATCATTTTCCGGTACAAATTGAGGAACATCTTCTACGAAATAATCACCTGTACGTTTCTTAGGAGCCCTAGTAACTTTTAATGGTTTAGCATAACGAGGTTTGAAATGTAGTTGATTATCAAAATTAGCAGTAGTTTCTTCTTGAGGAGCAACATTCAAAACAGCCTTCGGATTATCGTCATAATCCTCCCTTAAAAATTGACTAGTGTCGTAATCATCATAATCATCCAAAACAAGGTCATAATCTGTATCTTCATACTCATTATATTCTTTACCTAATCTTAATGAACCACCATTACTTTTAGGTTTTCTTTCAAAACCTCCTAATGAAGGCGCATTAATTTCATTAGACTTTAAAAAGTCTTTTAACATATTTGTAGTTCTATCAGCATTATATTCGACAAAATAACTAATAATTAAAATTATTCCAACTATAGAAATAACAAGACCTACAATTAACAAAAGGTCTAATAAATTATACACACTTGTCTCATATGCTATGAGAATACCAATTACAAATAAAATAAAACCTGAAACTAATTTTATAGTATTTCCCATAATTTCACCCTTAGTATTTATTAATCACTCTATTATTTTAACTATTATAGATTATCTACAACACCATTAATAAATTTAATGGAAAAAAACGATACAAAATCGAGAAAAAAATTATAAGTAATACTTTTTTATAAAATAGTAATATTAATATAGAAAAAATTCCAATATAATAATTGGTGAAACTATGAAAGAAATGAAAAAATTCATCAATGAAAATTCAGGCCAAGGAGCCGCAGAATACATTCTTCTATTTGGAGGAGTAATTGTAATTGCTTTACTTGCACTAACCATATACAGAACATATATGGAAACCAGTGACACCAGTTTAAAAGCAAAAGACGATATCATGGATGTCAGGAACACCATTCTTGACAACAGAACCCATGTTTAAAGAAAAACTAGATAACAAAGGGCAAGGAAGTGCCGAACTAATCCTAATTATAGGAGGATTACTAATAATTGTGCTCTTTGTTGGAAGTTACATGTCAAATATAACTCAAAAAGCTCAAGTAAATCTAAATAATTTACTAAAAGTAGAACGAGATTATATTATAAATAAAATTTGAAAATGGAGAGTGAAACTCTCTATTTTCCACTTAACATCGTATTTAAAATTTCATTCCAAGATTCAGAATTGATATTTTGCAATTTCATTGCAGTTCTGGTTAAAACTCTAAGATCTTGTGGACATGCTGTTACACAAGCTCCACATAAATTACAGAAGTCTAAATTAGTAACTGATTTTCCATCAACAATTGTAACTGCATTACATGGACATACATCTTGACAAGCATGGCAAGCAACACCTTTACAAATCTTTTCTTCTGCTTCATTTTCAACCAATTCTAACTTACCTTCAAATGGTTTAGTGATTGAAATTGCATCCATTGGACAAATTTCAGAACACCATGAACAATTTACGCAAGTATCTTCAGTAATAAATGTTTCACCAGTAATTTCAGGAATTGGAATCTCTTCTCTTAACATGCATGTAGAACAAATTTGTTTAATCGCATTTTCAGGACAAACTCTTTTACATACTCCACATTGTACACATTTTGAAAGGTCAACTTCAATTGTATTATTTAATAAATCAACACTTGATGTCGGTTTATTCTTAATAATAATTGCTTCTGCAGGACATAAATCAGCACAGAAAGAACAATAAATACATTTTTCTTCATCAATCTCAATTTCTCCTCTTATTAAAGAAACTGGATCAGGAAGATTCCTTTCAAAGAGAATTGAGTCCCTAGGACAAACTGAATAACATCTACCACAATAAATACAATCCTCGTCATCCACTTTTGACTCAACATCCCAAACAGGATAATTGCTCATATCTTTAATATTTTCTCCATTAATTTCTAAAGATAATGAATCAAACGGACATGCTACTGAACATAAACCACAGAATACACAAGAGTCTGCATTAACAGAAATTAAATCCATTTCAATTAAACCCCTTGCAATAGGCACAAGAGGACCTAATCTCAAAGATGAAGTTGGACAAACATCACTACAAATTCCACAACCAACACATTTTGCATCATTGTAAGATAATTTACGGTGTTCTTCACCGCCTCTCTCAATTTTAAACATAGAAACCAACCTCATGCTTTAGAAATAGCTTGATTAGGACAATTCTGTATACACAAATCACAATCATCACAGTTTTCAGGAACTATTTTAACGTCTCCATCTTCTTCAATGATTGCTCCTTGTTCACAAAGTTTAATACATAAACCTTGAACAGGACAATTTTCAATATGTCCGCATACATCAGAATCTATTTTTACTGCCATATAACCACCTCAAATTAAAACATAAAAATTATTTAAAAAATTTATATGTTTATATTATAGTTTATCGAAATGAACATATAAACATATCGATTATTTTTTCGCAGTCAATATAACACATCACCCTTTTGATTGATTTCACCCCTTCTGATTCGAGTTGATGAAATGGGTGTGCCATCATATGCTAAGACAAAACTAACCACGACAATATCAATCGGATTCATATCTTTTGAAAGCCTAATTTTATTAATTTCAACTGCAGTTGGCTCAGTTTCTTCACTAACAACAATAGCATCCAAGTCTGCATCATGTATAGTGGTCCCATAAGGATCATCCAATGGAACAATAATAAAATTAGATTTATCCTTAAAAAAAGATTTAATATTTCTCATTCTCTCTTCACAATAATCAATATCTCCTTTTAAACCACCAAAAGCGTCGGAAGTTACTCCAATCTCCACATTTTCGGCAATTTCAAAAGCAGTAGATAATAATTTTTTATGACCATCATGGAATTTGTCAAAAGTTCCACCAACAGCTACTTTATTATATCTCTTTGAATTCATAATATTGTCCTTAATTAGTTTTCAGTTTAAACTTTTATCAAAACTATTTTGAACTTCCCTCCTATTGAAAAAGGAAATTCACAAACCAAAAAAAAATAATTGTACTTTTTTTTGGAAATTTTTACTGTACCGTCGTTCCAACGGTTCACACAATTTATACAATCATTCAATATTTTTTTCTTTATTAACTTGATATCGTTTAAAAAAAATATTAAACTTTTGTCATTGCATTTATTATTTTTAGAGTTATTGATATTTAAAGTTCATCATAGAGCTTTTGATAACTAATCTCATAATGCAATTCATCCATGAATTCTAGAAATAATAGTATCCTGTATTATTTGGATAATAATAATCAATTTTAAAAAAA
>JAFUIW010000084.1 GCA_017473945.1 Methanobrevibacter sp.
AATATTCAAAAATTCAAAATTAATACCAAAGGGTATAACTGTAGCAATTGATGTGAATAATTTTGCATCACCACCACCCCATAAATGCAATTTCCATAAAAGATACGTCATGGCATATGTGATAACCATTGAAATAAACGAAGCTAAAATGAATTTAACGTTACTTGTAATTAATGTCAAAATTAGATTCGACAACAGGCCAAATGATATCAGCAGATAATTTAACAAGTCGGGAACAAAACCTTTTTTAACATCAAAAATTGATGCCAAAATGGAAAATAAAACCGTTACAATTATTTGAATAAAAAATACATTACTAAAACTCATGAATATAGATTAAACTAACTATAATATTAATTAGATAGAAATTAATCTCGTTAAATTGTTTTTAGTTTGTAATATTGTAGAAAAAAAGAAAAAATTAATTTTTAGAATACTCATAAATAGCTTCTAAAAATGCTTTAAATAATGGATGAGGCCTATTTGGTCTTGATTTAAATTCAGGATGGAACTGACAACCAATAGCCCAAGGATGATTTGGAAGTTCAACAATTTCAACCAAGAAATCATCAGGACTTGTTCCTGAAATGATTAATCCTTTTTCCTGCAAATCATCTCTGAAATCATTGTTGAATTCATATCTGTGTCTGTGACGCTCTTCGATATCAATTTCGCCATAGGCATCATAGGTTTTGGTTCCTTCAACGATTTTACAATCGTAAGATCCTAAACGCATAGTTCCGCCCATGTTTTTGATTTTCTTTTGCTCTTCCATCATGTCAATGACTGGGAACTCAAGATTATCATCGAATTCTGAGCTGTTTGCATCAGGATAACCGTTTCTTCTTGCAAATTGAGTCACCATAGATTGCATTCCCAAACAAATTCCAAATAAAGGAACGTTGTTTTCAATCGCATAATCGATTGCATCCAATTTTCCTTCAAAACCACGTTCTCCGAATCCTCCTGGAATTAGGATACCATCAAATTCTTTTAATGCATTTTCATCCAACTTTTCAACATCGGAACTTAAGTATTTAATTTTAGCTTTAACTCCAATGCCTGCAGCTGCATGAAGCAGTGATTCACGGATACTGATGTAGGAATCTTCCAGTTCCACATATTTTCCAACAATACCAATAGTAACTTCAGATTCTGCATTTTTAATGGATTCTACAACTTTTCTCCATTCATCTAATTTAGAGGAATCCGGTTCAACATCCAAGCCAATTCTATTGACAATGAATTCACCGATATTTTTTTCTTCCAAAACTAATGGCACTTCATAGATTGTACCTGCATCAGGAGTGTTTACTACTGCATTAACATCCACGTCACAGAAATGGGCTACTTTTCCAAGCAATGCGTCATCGATGTGCTCTTGTGATCTGCATACAATAACATCAGGATTTATTCCGACACTTCTTAATTCTTTTGTTGAATGTTGGGTTGGTTTGGTTTTGAATTCTCCAGCTGCATTTAGGTAGGGGATAAATGTAACATGGACAAACATGACGTTTTCACGTCCTTCTTCATTTCTGAGTTGTCTTAAAGCTTCAAGGAAAGGTTGGCTTTCAATATCTCCGACAGTACCTCCAAGTTCAACCAGAACTACATCATAATCTGCGCTTTCAGAGTTTGCCCTAATCATTTCTTTTATACGATTAGTGATATGAGGAATAACCTGTACACATTCACCCAGATACCCTCCTTCTCTTTCTTTTGCGATTACAGATTCATAGACTTTACCAGTTGTTATATTAGCCATTCCATCAAGTTCCACATCTAAAAATCTTTCATAGTGACCAAGATCCAAATCAGTTTCCATTCCATCATGAGTTACAAATACCTCACCGTGTTGATATGGGTTGAGTGTTCCAGAATCCCAGTTTAAATAAGGGTCTATTTTGATTGCTGAAACTTTTAAACCGTAAGATCTTAAAATCCTACCCATAGATGCAGAGGTAATACCTTTACCTATGGAACTAACTACCCCACCAGTTATAATAATATACTTTGTCAGAAAAATCCTCTCCTTAATTTAATTAATATTATAATTTTAGTTGTTTATGATATATAAAAATTTTTTACTATCGATTATTTTTCCAGTGATATAACTTGTTTGAAATGGCTCTTCCAGTTTCATTGAATTGATATTCACCACTATCACCATAACTTGCAAAGTGGCTTTCAGGTGTAAAATATCCGCATGAATCTCCAGGCCCATCACTGAACTGACCTTTCCTGCAGACCATCCCATAAGATGCTCCATGAGGACTTACTGACCAATAAGTGCAATTCAGACAGATTTCATCACCATTGTTCACCATGGAATCATAATCCGGTTCCTCAAAGCCATAATCATCATTACTTGAACTTACTCCATTGACAGCATTTTCTTTGCTAACTGACATTGAACAGTTATAGCAGTAATAGGAATCCATAAAATCACCCAATTCCTCACCGCAACTCGGACATTTTGGAGTTATAACTTCATCTTCGCTGAACATCCCTCCACCACATTCAAGGCACAGATAACCTCCAACCACTTCTGTTAATGAAGCACCACACCTAGGACATAATTTTACCATACCATCACTACCCAACCAATGTTTTAATGAATTCTTTTATGTGTTCATCGCAAAATTCCCATGTATGCTCCCCAGGAGTCTCAATAAATTCTGCTTCAATATTTTTTGACTTCAAATAATCATGAAAATCAACATTTTTTCGATATAGAAAATCATCTACTCCGCAGGCCATGAAAATATCAGGAATATTCTTACAATCATCAATCAATGCCTTGGGATCCATGTCAGAACCTTTTAATTCATCTAAATTGCCAAATATTGATTCATAAAAATCTCTTGACCTTAAAACATTATCATCACTGAGATAATTGACAATTTCATCCGTTATCAATGCCGCTGAAATCATTCCAATCTTTGAAAAGTTATGTGAGTACTTCAAGCCATTTCTGATAGCTCCATAACCGCCCATTGAAAAGCCTGCAATGAATGTATCCTCCCTTTTGTCGGAAAGCGGAAAAATGTTTCTTGTAATGTCCAAAAGTTCCTGACCGATATATTCTCCATAATATGCATGTGCTTTTGGATTATCAACATAAAAGCTGTTTTCTCCGCAAGGTATCACGATAGCTATTCCATTGTCTTCTGCAAATTTCTGAATTGAAGTGTTTGCAAGAAATATGTCATCGCTACCGTACAATCCATGAAGCAGATACAAAGTCCTGTAGGGCTGTGGAACTATCTCTTCTGTGCCATTAAGGAAATGAATATTGTCTGCCGGTAAAATCACACTGATTGATGTACGTCTCTGTAAACTTTTGCACTTGATATCTCCTCTGAATAAAACCATATTAACACCTAAATTTAAACTACTCTATATTCCGTCCATTTGTTTGAAAAATACCTGTAAATGTAAATTCCCGCCCTCACATACCAGTCAATGAACATTGCTATCCATGTTCCGAACACTCCTATGCCCATCCAATCTGCAATGACATATGAAAGGACAATTCTGCATGTAAACATTACAGCCAAGCTTATGTACATCACTGATTTTGAATCTCCCGCACCTCTGAATGTTGCAGGAAGTGTGAATGACAACGGCCATATTATTATTGCAAATATTCCATGCCAGATTACCATTTCGGTTGTCATCACTGCAGTCTGGGCAGATAAATTGTAAATATTCAATATCCATGGAAGCAATGCAAAAATGACTATGTTTATCAACACATGAGAAATGAAAACTATAACTAGACACTTTTTATTGTAGTATCTTGCCTGTTCGTAATCATTAGCTCCCACACATCTGGATATTACTGCAGTGAGCCCCAAGTTTATTGCAAAACCAGGAAGGACTGAAAATATCCCAATTGCATAACCTACTGAATTTGCAGCAATAGCCATTGTTCCGAATGTTGAAACCAAACTCAAGACAAGTACACGACCTAACTGGAAAAGTCCATTTTCAATTCCATAGGGAATTCCAACTTTAAGGACTTTTCTGAGTATGTAAAAATCAAACTTATGCTTTAAAGTTCTCTTAATATGCAATTTATAATCTTCATCAATTGCAAAGTATAAAATTAAAAGAGCTGCTGCAACTCTGGAAATGACAGTCGGAATAGCCACTCCCCTCACATCCCAACCGAGATAATAGATGCAGAATGCATTTCCTAAAACATTTAACACATCAC
>JAFUIW010000085.1 GCA_017473945.1 Methanobrevibacter sp.
AGACTTAATAAAATCATCATTATCAAAACGAATCAATCTAACATCAATATCTTTAGTTCGCAGATAAGCAGCAATCTTTAGAAGACCAATTGGTAAAAAATTTTTATGGTTTCTACTTTTAGCAGGAATTGGAAAATTAGGTTCCACTAATAAAACTGATTTAACATCATCTGTTATCCAATCTTCAAACATTTTAACCACTTTTTGCCATGAATTTGTTAAATTATCAACTGCCATAATTACATATATAACTATGTCAAAGAAGTTATATAAATGTGAATATTTCAATTTTAGATTTCATAATTATAAATTAATAATTCATAAACAGGTCCTCGTTTATTTCCATTTGAATTAATAAAACGTTTAGCTTGAACTGAATCCCTTTTAAATTTTGAATATAACCTTTCAAAGATATCATCTTCAGGTTTAGAATTGCTTAATAAAAATTTTGCATTAATCTTACCATCAATGTCTTTACAAAATTTAGCTAATTTTTTCTGGTCTTCATCTTCAAATCCTAATTTAGTATATCCTGAAAAGCTTTTTTTGCCATCAATCGGTTTATAAGGAGGATCTAAATACACAAAAGAATTTTTATCAATTAAACTTAATGATTTTGAATAATCCGCCACCACCAATTCTACATTTTTTAGAGATTTAGAAACATTTTTAATATTCTTTTCATCGTAAATTAATGGATTTTTTGGATTTGCAAATGGAACATTAAACCCTCCTTTTTTATTGACTCTGTATAACCCATTAAAACAGGTTTTATTTAGAAATATCATTTGTGAAGCTCGAGTTATATTTTTATCAGAAATCTCATAAGGGTTAATATTATTAACTTCATTAAATAAATCTCGAGTATCATAAAATAACTTTTTATTGTCTTTTTCATCAGACCCATAACATTTTTGGAATTTTTTTAATTTACGAATTAATAACTTAGGCTTTTCTTTAATTATATTATACGTTAAAATAAGGTCTTCATTAATATCACTTAAATATGCATATTTAAATTTAAATAAATCATTTAAACAAAAAAATACTGCACCCCCACCTACAAATGGTTCAAAATATTTGCAATCTGCATTTAAATCATCAGGCAACCTTTCTTTTATTTCATCCAATAATTGAGTTTTACCACCCGCCCATTTTAAAAAAGGGCGAGATAAATCAGCATTATTTTTCCCCATGTTATCAAAATCCAAGAAACTTATTATAATATATGCAATTAAAATAATATTAAATTTTAGCAAGAGAGCAAATGATAACTAATAATAAAATTATTTCAACTTTTCAAATCCATATCATCATACAAATCAAATATTGTTTCAAATAGAAATTCATCAAAATCTTGATTTGAACTATATACTTTTTCAAACAATATTTTGATTCCAGCATTTGCATATTCCTCGGCCAAATCAAATCCAAAAATAGGAGTATCAAAAAATTCTTGATTATTAACCCCATATTCATTAATAGCTAACAAATCAATCATTGCAAGTAACTCAGATGAAATAGTTTCAAATCGAATAAATGCCTTTTTCTTATTTAAAGGTGTTTTAACATTATAATAACGACCTACAGCCAAAGCTAATGAGAATAAATCAGAATTAGATAACTGTAAAACATTAAACCTTCTTTTAATTTCCAAATAATACCTATTAGTTTCTGGATCAATATATAAACGATTACTCCTAGTTTTCATATGAAATTTCCCCTATACAGTCGTAATTAGTTAATTGATAATAAAATACATTATTTTTTAAAAATTCATTTTTTATTTGAATATTATCCAAAGAATTATTTAAAATAAATATTATTTGATAATCAAATTCTTCAATGATAAATTTAAAAAATCCCTCTATTTTATCTACATCTAATTTAGAAAATGGATTCATCAAAAATATTGGAAATTCTAATTTTAAAGCATGATTCAATGAAAAAATTAAAGATAATCTTACTAATTTTTTCTCAGTATCAGATAAATCACCAAGACTAAGTATTTGATTTGAATATGTAATCATCTGAATGTCAAATGAATCATTCAAAACTATTTTTTTAAATCCACTATTACTGTCAAAATAATTGAAAAAAATATGATTACAATAATTTTCTATTTTTAATAATATCTGTTTAAACAATTCATTTTTTAATTCTTGTCCAAATTTTTCTGCTTCATTGCAAAAATTTATCCTACGTTGAACAATATTGTATGAAAATTGTGAATCATTAACTCTCTTCATTAGCCTATCATTACTTCTTAAATCCCCTTCTAAAGAATTTTTTTTATAATTTAAACTCTCTAAGTTCCTATCAAAAGAATAAATAAGTTTTTCTAGTTCTTTCTTTTCAGACAATAACCTGTTTATCTGAGTATCATCAATCGCATTGAAAATATTATCTAATTCATTTAATTCTTCAGTTTTCACAGAATATTCATTCATAAGATTATTTAAATATTCATACTCTTTCCTAATATATTCAATATTTTTCAAATCATCATATAACTGTTTAATTTCATTATATCTATCAGTAAAATTAATATTTTCAATATCTACATTGTTAAATAGATTATCTAATTCATTACTACTAAATTGAGAAAATAACATTACTTTTGGGAATGATTTGAATAACAATTTCCTATACTTAACATCAACACCAATTATCTTTTCATTTATCCTTTTTAAATCATCGGATAATTTAATACAGCTCTGAGTTAAATCTTTTATTTCATCAGAATGACTATAGATCCGTAAATTAATTTTATCAATTTTTTGAATAATTTCTTGTTTATTATTTGACAGTTGAATTATCTTATTTTTAGTCTCATCTAAATCTTTAAGTATATAATTCCGTCGATATACTAACTTTCCAAAATCATTTTCTGGAGAGTCTAATTTTTTAAGTTCTTTTATATAATGATTTGATAATGAATTAATGTGAAAATTTGTAGTATCTATCTTAAATATGCAAAATTTATCAATAATCTTTTTTAATAAAATTTCATATTGTTCATCAAAAAAATCAGACTCATCATCATAAAATAAAAAAGAAAATAAAAATTCAGGAAACATATCAAATAATCCGTTCCTAAATTCAACATTACCCTCCTTATTATGAATAAAAATATTTAAATTTGGATTCAGATTAACAGAAATAGATTCATTATTTGAATTTTTAGTAAATGATAACTCACGTTTAACCTCAAAAATTTCACAATTGTGCTCAAACTTACAAGCAACAATAACAGAAAGCTCTTTACCAACATCAATCTCATCAAAAGAAATATCATTATACAATGGCAAAGTAGGGAAATTTAAAATTTCTTTACCATATAAACACCAATAAATAGCATCAATAAAAATAGATTTGCCCGCTCCATTTTTACCAAAAATTACGTTTAAATTACATTTGTCTTGAAATTTAAAATCAAAATTATGGTAACCATAAAATGAACGAAAATTATTAATTTCGACAGAGACAATATACATTATAAATCATCCTCCACAAATTTATTAATGAGTTTTTCGTATTCTGATTTGTAATGTAAATTTTTTTGAATTTCTAATTTCAATGCTCCCTTATAAAATTGTTTTATATTCTCATCTGCATTTAAATTATCAATAATGATGAAAATCTCATTTAATGAATTATCCATAAAATCCCAACATTAACATTATATATTAATATGTTAAATTCAATAATTAAAAAAGATTGTTAAATCACAGATAGTTTAATATTAAAAAATTACAATTATCATGAAAATAAATTAAACATATCCATATTCTTCAGAACCATCAGCACCATGATAATAATATGATCCGTCCTCATAGACCTTCAAATGTTCACCACCTCGAGTATTATAATACTGTATCATACCAACATCATCATTATAACTTTCACAATAGAAAACATCCAGCTGACCATCCCATCCATATCCTCTATGTTATGTCATTGTGATGATTGGGAAGAATCAGTGGTTTGAGCCTCTTGAGTTATTTGGGCCGCTCATGAGTTTCTCCAACTACTTTCTTTTCAACTATGCTAATTTAATTTTTTATTATCCATTATTATAGCCATATTGCAATATTGTTACTAAACTAATTTAAATCATTACTATCTAATATATAATTAGAGGTGAATCAATGGCAGGATACTGTGAAAATTGTGGTGCTGAGCTTAGGGACGGAAGCAAATTCTGTCAGGAATGCGGAAGTGAAGTATCGCCTGAACCAATAGAAGAACATAATTATTGTGAAAACTGTGGAGCAAGCCTTGAAGACAGTGAAAATTTCTGTGAAAACTGCGGTGCAGATTTAAATACTCCACAAGTTGTTAAAAAAGAAAATGTTATAGAAAAGCTTAAAAAATCAAATATTTTAAAAAAGTACAAAATCCCAATAATAATTATCGCAACTGTAGTTATAGTTGCAGTTATCATCTATGCAACTTTAATCATTACAGCTCCGGAACCTGACGTTGGAACTCAAATAGCTAGTGTTGGACTAAATGACTTCATAATACCTGGAGATTATAGGATTGATCCGTCATCAATTGATGTGGATTATACCGGATACAATGCGGTATTTTCTCAAGGATATAGCAATGGAGAGGAGTTAATTTATATAAGCGTGATGAACATACCTTATGGAGTTGATGGAGAGTCAGCAGCCGCATCCCAAGGAGGAGTTTACAAGACATTAATGGGAGTTGATGGATACTATATAGAAGACGACGGATATTATTCATTTGCATTTGTAGACGGCGCATATCTGAATGTCGTAACAGCTTCAAGTCCATATGTACTCGACCAAATAACATATAGGGGATAGTGATAATGTGAAGTGTTCAAATTGTGGAAATGAAAATAATGAAGATGCAAAATTCTGTAAAAATTGTGGAAACCCACTGGATGCCCCAGTCAAGGCGCCTACTGCCACTTCAGACAATCATAAAAAAATAATTATCGGATTGATTATCGTCATCATTGCCATTTTAGCTGTCGGCGCTCTTTATGGAATGGGCGTTTTTAAGGGAGAAGTTCCACTGGAAACTAAAGATTTCAATGCATTCAAATTAGATGTTCCTGTAGGATCAAATTATGTTTTAAAAGATTCTTCTTCAAAAAACAAATCTAACCTTTTTGTAGGTTATGAAAACAAAGGAGATTATGAATTTGATGCGTTTGGATTTTATGTTGGAAACAATCTGACAAAAAGCGCAGCAAGCTGGAATGGAAACCTGTATGAAAAAGATGGTGACATTGAGATATATAAAAACGATTCATCAGGAGATGCCATTTATAGTCTTTATTATGATAGTGGAGATGGAAAAATCCTCATAATAGGGTCAAATACAGACACTATGAAAAAAATGGCCAAATCACTTAAGGATTTTGATGAGAGCAAATTGGCTTCAGATTATAATAATCCAAGTGAAGCAAGCGGTAGCACATCCACATCATCTTCAGCTTCATCATCCTCAACACCTTCCTCAATTTCCATTTTAGGAGGAAGCTTTTCAACCGGAAGTGCAGATGAAGACAAAACATATGCAAGAATCAATGTGGGAACTGCACATGCCGGTGAGGACGTTATCGTTCAGATTTTCTATTCAAGGGACGGAAACAGCCTAAACAATGGTAATATGGTGCCGGCTACCGTCCATTCAGACGGTTATCTTGAAATAGCTTCAGCTGATGCATACAAGTATTACCCGGACTATGCGACAATCAACATCTATGATTCAAACAGCAAGCTTCTGACAACACAAAGCGTTTCCCTAAGCCCTTCAGCAGGTACTCAGACATTCTAGAGTACCTCTATTTTTATTTTTAGTTATTGAACTTCAAAAAAATCATTTGTTTTTAATAAGCTCTTTTAGCTCATCAATTTCCGCTTTAAGCTCACGGTTCTCTTTTCTGACCTCATCAAGCTCGCTTAAGATTCTTTCTGATTTTTCATCCACGCTCTTTTTGACCTCATCGATTTCATCGCCGTCACCTTCAAGCATGTTGTCGGTTAAAAAGGATGATATGGATGCTGTGATTGTTGAAAAGAAAATTATACCAATTAATACCAGAAATATTGTCATTACGCGCTCGTTGTATGTCTGTGGAGTGATGTCCCCGTATCCGACGGTGGTCAGAGTTACTATGACGAAATAGAAGTAATCGAATGGGTTGTAGCTGGTTCCGAATATGCAAAGCATTGCTGTTGATGCAAGTATGATAAGGCTTATTGCAAGTATGATTTTGTGAAAGCCTGTCTTTTCAAAAAATTCCATGACGGGACCCATTCTGACAACGCTGATTATCCTTATGAGCCTTAAAAGTCTCAGGTATCCGAAAATGGATCCTGGATAGTTTACAGGCAGGAAGAGATATATGATTACATCAAACGGTATTGATGCAACAAGGGCCAGGATGTTGTCCCTGTTGAGTATGAAGTCCTTTTTTGACGGTGCCCTCATAAGACCTGTGAAGTATTCAAAAAGAAGGATTACGCACACTACAAAGTCAAAAACTTCAATGCAGTATAGTATATTGTCTGAAATGTCTAGGAGAAATGAAATTGTAATGAGAACAAGGTCTGAGATTATCAGATACGGCAAAATCTTATTGTACCATATATCCACTTTGCCACCGTTACCGAATATCTTCATTTTCAACAAACCTCAATCATTAACATAAAAAATACGTGTCACTGTAATAATCTTATGTCATCTATGATTATTAAGGATTTTTGTCCTGAATCTCTCCAGCTGAAAGAGGGGAATTCCTGCGCAATAATGTTAAATTAACATCAATTGCCACATACTCCATTTTAGTTAATATAATTGTAATGATAGACTAACTACATCTACTAAAAAAGTGCGGAAAAAGAAAACTTCTTAATCTGCAAAAATTTCATCATAATCTATTTCCATACCCATAAGCTTATAGAAAGCATAAACTGCATCCTTTCCGGTTAATATATTTGGATCAGCATTGCGTTCATCTGCTTTTCTAAATTCTTCAGGGTCCCATATCTTTTTTACACAATTATATTCTGCAACATTATCCTTTGGATTAACAAACATACCCACATACCCCATTTTAGTTAATATAATTGTAATATAGACTAACTACATCTACTAAAAAAAGTGCAGAAAAAGAAAACTTCTTAATCTGCAAAAATTTCATCATAATCTATTTCCATGCCCATAAGCTGATACAAAGCAAAAACCTTATCTTTTCCAGATAATATATTAGGGTCTGCTTCTCTTTCACGAGCAAGTCTGATTTCTTCAGGGTCGTTTACACACCTTCTACAATGATATGATGCGGTTTTTAAATCAACATCCATTGGCACATACTCCTTTTTTGATAATTGTATATTTGTTATATTTTTATCATTTATAAATTTTAATAATTGATTGCCATACTTGATATCATGCATCTTTTTGATTATTTCCCCATCCCCATATCTAAAAGCACATGATTCCAATGAAGAATCGCATAAAATCTCAGATACGAAATTCATTTCTCCAACCATATTTTTATAGGTTCCTTTAGCTTTTAGAATCCAGAAATTATCAAAACCCGCAATCAATTCAAAGTCTTCAAAATCCCTTGAAAGTATTCCAAAATTCAAACCAGATGGGGCAGATAAAAGATTTTTAGGATGATTATGAATTGAAGCAATCGAACATCCGTTAAATTCATTTTCTTCAAACTTTAAGTTAACATTATCATTTTCGCCTTTCACACACTTAAGAATCTCACCGGTAACATAATCAAAATAAATTACAAATTCATAATTCAAATCTCTGGTTTTTCTTATGAATTCATCAACCGTTTTAAATGCCTCATCACTAAAATCTGACGGCAAATCTTCACGTCTAATTGAAGATACATTTTTAATTTCCAATTTTTGATACTCATCCAAATCAGATTCAAAATCAAGCATTGACACCATCACGAAAAATAAACCAAACAAAAAATTTCTAAGTTTCATAACTCCTAATTTGGATTAACAAACATATAAAAGATTAATATTAAGATTAAAAAGCAAAAGACTTAAAAAATGAATTTTTAAGCTCAATTTAGCAAAATTAAAACAATATTTCAATCAAAAGGCAACGTTAACACCATTAAAATATTGAAATTGAACTGCACCAATAACTGTTGAGACAGTTCAAAGACCAATAATTTAGTTAAAAACACATATTCAAATGACTAATTAACCAACTCACCATCTGCCTCTTTAAACGGACTTCTTGAAATCATCCACACAATCAGCGCCGCAATACAGACCGCACCTGCAGCCATCATGACATATGACCATCCACCCACAGTCCAGAGAAGTGATGCAACTGCACTTCCGACAGCACCAAAAAGGAAGTTATTTACAACAAAGACCGTATTCAGCCTGCTTCTCTCAGCCTGGGATAAGTTAAAGAGCCTGGTCTGAGTAAGGACGCTTATTCCCTGAACTGCAACTGAAACAACCGCTGCAACGACAACGATAGCAACTATTGATGTTGAAAATGCCCATCCGCATATCACGCTGAGAAGACCTAAAGCAATGAACGCTCCAAGCGCAGGAACGCTCAAGCCCCTATCCTGAAGCTTTCCGATTCCAATACCGAACACTGCTGCCGCAAGACCTGCAAGGCTTACAAGTCCTATCTGGAAGGTGTCGTAATTGAAAGGATCAGCTGAAAGCAGAAATGTCAGGGCTGTCCAGAAGATGTTGAAAACCAGCCCGAATATGAGTCCTGAGTGAAGAAGTATCAAAGGCAATGTCTTATGCCTTTTGAATGTGGAAAAAACACTTGCCAAAAGCTTTGGATAGGAATCAAGTTTGTTTTTGGCTGGAATTTCAGGAAGGACACATATCATGATGAGAACCATCACCAGGTTAAGAACTGCCGCAATCACGTAAACTGATCTCCATCCCAGAAATCCTGCTATGATTCCGCTTGCAAACCTTGAGAATAGAATTCCTGTCGTTATTCCGGAAGATACTATCCCCACAATGTGGCCACGTTCATCCTCACGGCTCAAATCCCCTGCAAGAGGAAGAATAATCTGGCCGGAGATTGTCACAAGCCCCATGGCCAAAAGTGACAGTGCCAGTACGGCAAATGAAGGTGCCAAAGCGCATGAGACAAGAGCGACAATGCACAGCACCATTACAATAGCTATCATCCGTTTACGGCGAACAAAATCGCCCAAAGGCAGGATAAAGAATATTCCCATCGCATACCCGATCTGGGTTGCGGTAACAAGAAGTCCTCCGTTTGCCGCCGGCAGGTCAAAACCTTCCATAATCTGAACAAGCAGGGGCTGTGCCCAGTAGAGGTTTCCTATTGCAAGGCCGGAGCAAACTGCAAAAAGTATCGCCAGAAATTTTGTCATCACTATTTTATCGCCATTCATAATATCTAAACGAATATTTCAAAAGATAAGTATTTAAGCGTAAGGTGGCATCGATGACATCTATAATAATTAAAAATTACATAACTATAGTCATGACCCTGAATCCGAAAAAGCTTGCATACTATGAAAAGAAATATGAGAGAAACCCTCTTGAAGACACCCTGAAGTTCATGAGCAACAAGTGGACACTGCACGTTTTAAGAGATTTATTTTTAGGAAAAAGTCATTTTAATGAGTTTAAAACCAATCGACCGTCACTGGACAACAAGGCACTGTCAAGATGCCTAACAACCATGCAGGAAAATGATTTGATTTATAAAACAGATGACGACGGAAATACGCAATATTTCCTGACAGAAAAAGGAAGATCACTAAATAAGGTATTCTATGAACTGCTTATTTTTGCTCTTGACACCGACACTGAAAACAAGCATTACTCAGAATATGAAAAAAAGGAACTGAAGGAAATGTATAAAGAGATTTTGGAGTTGAAATAGATTTTAAAAAAAAATTTATTCCTGGTTGCTTAAAAGAACCCCACCGACACCGACGTTGTCGAATTTCCTTTCATTGAAAAGGACATATATCATTTCAATAGGAAGTCCTGTAACCCTTGATGCGGATTCGCTGAATTCTTTTGCTAAAACTTCTTTTTGCTCTTTTGTCAATTCTCCTATATCAAAACTAATAACTGGCATTTTTTATCACCAGTTATAAATCTTGTTTTTGCAGTTAAATAGTTAATGTGGCACGGATGCCACCTAATGAGACATTGGGGAATATTCACTCAAAATTCATCACCACATCCCTATACTCCACAGCATCCCCCGCTTCGATGTGTATTTCAGATATGACGCCGTCACGGTCGGATTGAACATCCATTTCCATTTTCATAGCTTCAATGACATAAAGGACATCACCTTTTTTGACCTCATCACCAACGCCCACCTTTAGCTTGACAATTGCACCCATCATTGGGTTAAAGAATGCTGTTTCATCCAAAACCTGAGATTTTTTCCTGCCAGATACAATGCTGTCGCCGGATACGTTTTCATAGACCTCATCAAGAATCTGCAGCACATTGTCGGTGAAAAACTCATTATCCTCAAGGACAATGACATTATCGCTGAGAAGTGAAAGGGGTGACCTGAAATCCCCACATATCGCATAGATTTTGACCTTCGCCTTAAGGGAAGACTTGACCCGGTCAATGATACCATCAGATTTTCCACTTCGGGAAATAACCAATATGAAATCATCCTTTTTGGGAAATAGATTGTCCACAGGAGGTTGTAAAAAAGAATCAAGTTTATACTTTATTTTTTCCCAAAATTCACCGGCCATACTGTCAAATTCCACATCGCAAACAATGGAAAAACCACCATCAGTTTCAAAATCCATTATCATGCTTTTAATTATTTCCCTGCGAGTCATGAAATCACCAGTTTCGAGCTTTATCATTATTTATATTATCAATTATATTATAAATGATGTAAAGCAATTGATTTATGCAAGAAAATACCGTGAATTAATCTATCCCATCAAATTTCATTTTCAAAAATCCGAAAAATCCTCCACATGGAAAAAATAAGAAACTATTTTTTTAAAACCCTGAAAAATTACATTCCAACATCAAAATTGACAGCGAAAACACTACAGTTTAGTTCCCAGGATTCTGCAAAACTTTTCCTCTTTAACATCACTGCTGCCGCATCTTGAACATTTATCCTCATCTTCCTTAACTTCTGCTCCGCATTCCTGACATATTTTCACATTATCACCTCAATTGTTTGAATCTGAATACATCCAGCCTGGCCGGCACGTCACCGCCTATTTCATCCTCTGAAAAATACACAAAATCCATAAGTTCCAGTCTCGGTTCTGTTGGCAGGTAAAGCTTATACTCAATTGTCGAGTAATAAAAAAAGATTAGAATTTCACGTGGATTATTCTCATATGACTCCTCAATTCTTTTAAGCACCTTCTGAAAAATGTGTGAAGAGAAAGGATTGAAAAAATAAAGGCAATTTGCCCCGTCGGGCAGGTATTCCTCCGCCTTGGCACGGACAAAGACAACACCGTCACTTCCGTCATAGCTTTTCAGGTTTTCATTGGCCTTTTCAATAAGCCTTTCGCTGTGGTCAATTCCAACAACCTTACATCCAACCTGGCTGTTGATAAAAAAGCCCACTCTTCCCATTCCGCAGCCATAATCAACAACAACATCATCCTCATTAAGCAAATCCAATTGAACAAGCCTTTCCAAAACAATGTAGGGTGTCGGGTCGTAGCCGTAGTTTTGATCATCCTCAAGGGAATAGTCAACGCTTTCAGTGGAAATGTTTAACTTCCCATCCCAATTCAAATCTTTAGATTTTTGCATCATGTTCACTATGATATTTGAACTTCCTATATCTTAACAATTATTATAAATGTTTCGAACATATACTATAATATAGACAACACGACGATAACATGATTACCAAAGAAACTTTCCTAAACGACAAAAAGACACTGAAAACCCCTCTCACACATATTGTGGAAGATGTCATACCAGAACTTAGAGATGTTGATGAAATATATGGTGCTGCAGATGTTTTAAGCATTCAGAATGCCCAGAAACATCAAAAAATTCTTTTCCTGCTGTCACTAGCGGGAACATTGCTCACAATATTCTTTCTGCTCTACGATGAAGCTGAACTGTACGGACTGATTTTTGCATGCATAATCATGGTCATGACATTATTTCTGATTAACCGGTTTGCAGACAATCTTGATTGCCACAAAAAATACCTTGAGTACCGAGTTCTTGCTGAAAACATGCGAGTTCACTATTTCCTTATGATTGCAGGAGTCAACAGACATATTGCCAAAATCATGCCGTGGTACATCAAATCATCTATCCCATGGATTGAGGAAATCATAAACGGACTGCCTGAAATCCAATTAAACGAAAAACAGTCAATTCTTGAATGCTGGATACGTGACCAGAAGTCTTACCATGAAAGCGCGCTTGAAAAATCAAAAGCAAGAAAAATAAGGGATGACAGAACCACAAAAATTGTGATTGTCATCACAGTAGCAGCATACATCGTTGCAATGCTGTTTGAGATTTACATGTTCAATTCCACACCGAATGTTGATGCCAACGCAATAAGGGCAGTATTAAAAATCGTTTTGGGAACCCTGTCTGCAATAACACTGTTTACAGGAAGCTATTACGGAAAAATGTCCCTTCCAAACATTATTGACGACCACAGGAGAATGATCATACTCTACGATGCGGCTGAAAAAGAGATTGAAATAAATGGTGAAACAGAAGAGCTCATTGTATTTTTGGCAAGGGAGTTTTTGACTGAAAACAGCGCATGGTATGCTTATCAAAGCAAAAACAAACCTGATATTGTTATTTAAACTAGTTAATATTTAAAATATCCTCTTCAGACAAACCAGTGATTTTAACAATCACATCAATGGAAAACCCCTCAGAATCATATTCCTTGCATCATCAAGTTTTCCATCCTTCCTACCATCTTTCCTACTTTTCTTATCAATATACCTTTCAACAGGATTAAGAATCATAACATTACCCACATCAAATTCAACCATCAGAATAGCCCAAAAGACTATTTAACATTCAAAATATCCTCTTCAGACAAACCAGTGATTTTAACAATCAAATCAATAGAAAAACCTTCAGCAATCATATTCCGTGCAACATCAATCTTTCCATCCTTCTTACCTTCTATCTTACCTTCTTCCCTACTTTTCTTATCAATATACCTTTCAACAGGATTAAGAATCATAACATTCTCCTCCACATAAGATTCATACTCATTTTCATCCAACATATTGGCGCTCAACACATCAAACAAATATATTGCAGCCATTTTCTCATTTATATCGAAAACCAAACGTTCAGATATTTTTTCAAACAATTTACGGGCCCTGTTTAGAATTTCCAATCGAGATTCTTCGAAATCAGTGTAGACAATCAGCTGCAGTGATGCAATATCCTCGTCAGTGATTTCATCATTGTTTTTTAATTTGTCTTCAATACATTTAAATATTTCATCAGCTTTGAAATCCTTAAGGGAAATCACATGCATAGTATATACGCATCCTTCATTTAGGACAAATTCCTTTTTAGTGTATGGTGCATTTTCAACGCACAATATATACAATTCAACATCATTGTCCTTGAAAATGCGTATGGATGAAACATACTGGAAAAATCTCTTAATGTCGTCATCTGTTGGAAGTTTTGTTTGACATTCCAAAATAAGGCTTATTGTCTTGCCGTTATGATTTGCCTCACCTACAAAATCCAGTCTGGAAATGCTCGGACCCAGATTAGTGATTTCAGAAATCAATGTCCTGTTAATCCGATAGGGAATTCCAACG
>JAFUIW010000086.1 GCA_017473945.1 Methanobrevibacter sp.
CATACTCATTTGTAATAGTATAAGTATTGCGGTCATAGCATGGGGGTTATACCTGGTCTCGTTTCGATCCCAGTAGTGAAGTCCTTTTGTGTTTTGTTTGTGTACTATGGTTTTCTATGGGAATTTCATTTCGCTGCAAGCTTTTTCTATTACAATTATTACTTACTATTTTTTATCTGTTTTTTATAATATTTCATTTAACATAATACCCATATTGCATTTTTTCAGGTGATTTGATGAACATTAAAATATTAGACACTACTTTAAGAGATGGAGAACAGACTCCTGGTGTTTCTTTAACTTCAAAAGAAAAATTTAGAATTGCCACTAAGTTAGATGAGATTGGCATTGATTATATTGAAGCAGGTTCCGCCATCACTTCAGAAGGTGAAAGGGAATCCATTAAGGAAATTACCAAACAGGGTTTTAATGCTGAAATTTTAAGTTTTTCAAGGCCTTTAAATGTTGATATTGATTATTGTCTGCATTGTGATGTTGACGGAGTTAACCTTGTTGTTCCAACATCAGACCTTCACATTAAGGATAAACTGAAAACCACTCGTGATGAACTTTTGGAATTGTCCAATAATGCAGTTGATTATTGTAAAGATCATGGTTTAAAAGTGGAACTGTCTGCTGAAGATGCTTCAAGAAGTGATTTTGATTTCTTAAAGAATGTTTATGTTAATGCTATAAGTCACGGTGCTGATAGAATTTGCGTATGTGATACAGTGGGAATTTTAACTCCAGACTCTTCTTTTGAATTATTCAACCGATTAAATGATATCGATGTTCCTGTTGCATGTCATTGCCACAATGATTTTGGCCTTGCTGTTGCAAATACTTTATCTGCTATAAAAGGGGGAGCATCTGAAATCCACACTACCATTAATGGTATAGGTGAAAGGGCTGGTAACACATCTTTTGAGGAATGTGTTGTAAGTATTGACAGACTGTTTTCCCAATTCACAACAAACATTAAGATTAATGAGATTTATGATGTTTCAAAATTGGTTGCAAGATTGACAGGGGTATATATTCAGCCCAATAAGGCAATTGTTGGCGAAAATGCATTTGCTCATGAATCAGGAATTCATTCAGATGGAATTATTAAAAATTCCGCCACTTATGAACCCATGACTCCTGAACTTGTCGGACGTAAACGCAAGTTTGTCATAGGAAAACATATGGGGACACATGGCCTTAATTCAAGACTTAAGGAATTGGGCTTAAGTGTTAATGATGATCAACTCCAACAGATTTGCTTCGACATCAAGGAATTGGCTGACAAGGGAAAAACCGTAACTGATGTTGACTTGCAGGTCATTGCTGACAATGTTTTGGAAATAAATCATGAGGATAGAATAAAGCTTGATGAAGTGACAATAGTGTCGGGTAATAAGGTAATGCCAACTGCTTCTGTTAAAATTACTATTGATGGAGAAGAGATACTTAATGCGGGTGTTGGTTTAGGTCCTGTTGATGCAGCAATTAATGCAATAAAATCTTTAGATGTATTTAAGGATATTGACTTGATTGAATATCACGTAGATGCTATAACCGGAGGTACCGACGCATTCATTGATGTAATAATTAAACTGCAAAAAGAGGATAAGGTCGTATCTGCTCGCGGTACTGAAGCTGACATTATCAATGCTAGTGTAAAGGCATATATTGCAGGAGTA
Source organism: Methanobrevibacter sp. (assembly GCA_017473945.1). GTDB lineage: Archaea > Methanobacteriota > Methanobacteria > Methanobacteriales > Methanobacteriaceae > Methanocatella. The sequence continues at coordinate 1,686 of JAFUIW010000086.1, forward strand.
AACAGATTACTTAGGGATTAGTGGTTACATGCATATGGATAATATACAGATTTTAGGTTTCAGGGCAACCATCGATTCAGTTGGAGAGGTCCTTGATTTAATCGATTCTATTAAGAAAGATGGTGAAATAATCCAACTTTTAAATGCGGATGCTGTTGTTAGTCAAAATCATATAATCCATGGTGTCAATCAGGCATTTCTTGCCTTTGACCGTGGTGAAAACTTGGCCAATGACATAAGTGTTGAAATTGTTTTGAGATGTTCAGCTCAGCGCCAGATTTCCAAGGCATTTAAGATTCTGGGTTTGCATGAGGGTGATATGAATCTCTGTGCAGTTTTGATTAACTGCGGTGATTATTCACAGGAGCTGTCAGAAATATTCACTCCGGATGATGATGTCTTAATTCCTGTGAGTGATAAACTAAAGGAAATCTATAAGATTAATAATGATGAGATGACTTTGGAAGATTTGATGATTGACAGGATAACCAGACTTACAGTTGATTATTGATTTCAGTTATTATTTTTTCAAGATGTTCTTCTTTAAGGCAGTCGTATGATAAATTTTTTATTTCTATTGCAATTGCCTTCTGCTTTACGCGATTGTAGTTGGGACATGTTGTTATGAATCCGCTTTTATCGATTGGTAGTGACTTTTTCAAATTCCAACTTATCTCTTTTGCATTGGTGTGCGGTATAATTACATTTATGCCTCTTTTATTTGCATGCAATGTATTTTCAATATTGTTTTTTAAATGCTTTGTTGCATTTAATGAAAGTTCTAGTTTTTCAGTGACATTTTCAAGTTCGCAACATATACCACCACACACGATTTGCGATGTTTTGCTTAATTTTTGAGGAAGTGATGTTTTTGAAAAGACTTCAGGGTCATTTGAAGTGATGAATCCTCCGCTTGCGACATTGATTATTTTCGGTGAACCTGTAGATGCAATTATGATGTCTGATAAATTTCCGTTTCCAAGAAGGTTTTCCCTATCGCCGATTCCTGCTGAGGCATCCTCTATTGTGGTTATTCCATTGCTTTTGCAGTATTTGGAAATGCCTTTTGTATTCTGCTCTGCACAATATCCTGCAAAGCTGGTGAATATAAGTGCTGAATTGTCGTTTATTTCCAAATCATCCAGATAATCCGTATTGATTAAACCCAAATCGGTTTTCAGGGTTATGATGTTTTTGTTCAGGAATTTTGCAATCTGTTTGAATCCGTGCCATCCTCCCTGATCAGGCACGATGATGTCTCCTTCAATGGATGAGAGAGCAATGAAAATGCTGTTGTTTCCGCTTGAAGTTATCCTGGCATGTTCGTGTGAAGTAAGTTTATTTATTTTTGAAATCGCTTCGCTTTCATAGTCTGCTGTGTCATTTCCTTTTGCAATTTCAGACATTATTTCCAATGTTTTTTGTGAAGGGGTTTTAAACTTAAACATATTATCCCTTTTTAAAGTACATATCAAGTGTGGTCTGTTTTGTATGAAGCATTTCATTTAGGAGAGTTCCCTGCTTGATGTATCTGTTGACTGAAATTCTGAGCTTGGTTCCTGAGTATTTAAGACAATCCTCAAGGGTTTCAAACTCAAGATATGGCCTCATCATAGCTTCCTTGATGTTTTCCCTTACGTTGAACACACCCAATGGGACATATCCGTCATAGGCTTCTCTCAGTATTATTAATCCTGATTGCTTTTTTATTTTCATGAGATAATCAAGAACAGCCATTTTTGCTGTGTAGTAACATCCGCCGACTCTTGAATATTCCTTTTTGCCGCCGTTTGTCTCATAATCTGAAAATATCAGCTCTTCATTTTTCATCAGTTTGATAAACGCTTCATACCATTCATATTGCCATTCTGTTGGTGTCAAAATTATTATATAGTAATTGTTCAATGCTCCAAATTCGAATACTCTGTAGGTATCCAGTCTTTCAAATTTTCTGACTTCCTTTAAAAACTCGTCGGCAAGTGTTTAATCGCATTCAGTAATTGACCAGCGTGTAGGAACCAGTCTTCTTTTGTCTTTAGTTCCTATTGCTCCAACTGAAAATGCCTTTTGCATTGCTGTAAACGGAACGTCCTTGTTGTGGAGGTTTAAAACAGCTTCGGTTGCCTTTAAATCAGTATCATAAAATGTCTTTTCCAATTGATGATCCCATCTCACCGCATCTATATCAAATTTTTCAATCACCGCACTTGGGCCGTGTGGCATGCTGTCTTCGGTAAGCATGGATCCGGTAGGTCTTCTTCCGAAAGTGGCCTCACTGTCAATTGACTTTGATGCAAGGGATATGTCCTGGAGCTTTTCAACGAAAGGATTTTCCAAATCATCAATCTTTATCAGCTGCTTTCCCCTCACCAGGTTCATCCTGTAGTTGATGATTTCATCCTGGGTCTTGTTTTGGCCAATCCAGTCTTCCGGAGAGTCCATGATGTGGGTGTCTCCCATCTGAGAGCTCATCATCGGTCCCGCATAGACTTTAGGATATGACCATCTTCCGATGAAAACGGACGGTGGGGTGGTTCCTTCCAGGTTTTTGCCGACATTAACAGATTTCATTTGAATTTGTTCTGTCAATTTGGCCAGATAAGCGTTTTTAGTGGTTTTCATGTTTTAAAAAAAGTAAAAAATAAAAAATACTAATTAAAGTATTTTTTAACAGAATTCGATGGTTGCAGGTGGTTTATCACTGACGGATAAAGCAACATGTGTAACTTCAGAAATTTCGGAAGTGATTCTTTTTGAAATGGTCTGGACAACTTCCCATGGAAGTTCAGCAACGGATGCGGTCATTGCATCAATTGAGTTTACCACTCTGACGATTACAAGATATCCGAAGTCCCTTTGGTCTCCTTTGACGCCGGTTACTTTGGTGTCGGTGAGGACTGCGAAGTATTGCCATACGTCCTTGTCTATTCCTGCCTTTTCGATTTCATCACAAACGATTTTGTTTGCTTTTCTGCATACTTCAACGTTTTCTCTTGTAAGTGCTCCAACAACACGGACTCCAAGACCAGGTCCTGGGAAAGGCTGTCTGTAGACTGTTGTAGCAGGCAAATCGAGTTCATCACCGATTTCTCTTACTTCATCTTTGTATAAATCACGGATCGGTTCACATAATTCCAATTCCATTCCGCTTGGAAGAGCAAGGTTGTGGTGGGATTTGATTTCTCCTTTGGTTTCAATCCAGTCAGGTGCAATGGTTCCCTGAACTAGGAATTTTGCTCCGGATTTGATTGCTTCCCTTTCAAATACTTCAATGAACACTTTTCCTATGATTTTTCTTTTTTCTTCAGGGTCGTCAACGCCTGCTAATTGGTCCATAAATTCATTAGAGGCATCTACAAACTTGAAATTTAATCTGTCTTTGAAAGTGTTGGTTACCTGTTCTACTTCTCCTTCTCTTAAAAGACCATGGTCCACAAATATTGCAGTTAAATTGTCGCCGATTGCCTGTTGAACAAGAACGGAACATACTGAACTATCAACTCCTCCGGACAATGCGATGATTGCTTTTTCATCACCGATTTGGTCTTTAATTTTTTGGACTGCATCGTCAATAAATTCTTTTGGGCTTAACATTATTATTCCTCATCTTCTTCTTCGTAATCTTCAATGATTTGTTTTATCATAGCTTCAAGGCCATTGTCATTTCCCGCTTCAATGGCTTCAAAGATATCATCATATTTTACAAATTTTTCCAGTTTTACAGATTTAGCTCCAATACCTGATATTCTAAATCCATATTCTTCATCACCAATAGGGATGTTAACATATTTTCTTTTTAAACCAGCTTTGTTGTCTTGCGCCTTAGTCGCTAAATCTTCTGCATTATCAATCATTATTTACACCTTGACAGATTTTATAGAAATTTTTAAAAATAATTTCACCTTTTGGAGTATGATGCACTTCTGGATGGAACTGGATTCCGTACACATCCTTGTCTTTGTGCTTAAAGGATTCAACGTCACATAGGTTTGAACTGGCCAGAATTTCAAAATCATCAGGGATGGTTTTCACTTCGTCTTTATGTGAAGACCACACATCCATTTCAGGTGCCAGTCCTTCAAAGAGATTTTCTTCATTTTTGATATCTATTTTCACTTGAGCATAGCTTTCGGTATCTGAAGTTGTCACTTCGCCGCCATATGCCTTTGCAATCAGTTGATGTCCAAGACATATTCCAAGAATTGGCATGTCGAAATGTTTTATGTATTCTTCACTGTTTCCAGCTCCTTCAAGTGAGGGTCCACCGCCCAATATTAATCCTATTGGATTTTTAGATTCAATCTCTTCAATGGATAAGTCATTTGAAACAAGTTCGGATGGAATCTGAAGATATTGCAAACTTCTTTGAATTCTGTGATTGTATTGTCCTTTATTATTGATTACTATGATAGTCATTTTATACTCCATGAAAATATAATGATATTATTTTTGGTTTTTTTATTTATTATAGTTAACTTATATTATATGAAAATTAAAAAAAATCACTTCAAATTCCCTTAAAATTTATATATGATTTAATATAAAACTGAATTACATGGAATTTCAAGATTTAGTATTTATTATAATTGCGATTTTGGTGGCAGTGGTATTATTGAAAATATTCATGTGGCTGTTGCCTGTAATAGTGGTGTTGCTTATAGCATTCTTTATTTACATGTTTTTACAAGAACGCTATAACTATTAAAAAAAAGTTTAATTTAAGTCGTTGTAGGCTGAAGTTGCAGCAACTGCACCTTCTCCACATGCAACAACCCATTGTTTTAAACCGACACACACATCACCGATAGCGTAAACGTAGTCCACATTGGTTTTTTGATCTTTATCTATAATTATGTGTCCGGACTCGTCGAGCTCGACACCTAACTGTTCTGCAAGTTCAGTGTGTGGAAGATAACCTACGCTTATGAAAACACCGTTTGTTTTGATTTCTTTCAATTCACCTGTTTGAGTGTCCTTGAGTGTAACGGACTCAACAAGCATGTCTCCTTTTATTTCGTGAACGGTAGCGTTCATGATTGTTGGAATCTCTTTTTCTTTTATAAGGTTTTGCAGGTGTTTTTGCGCTCTGAATTCATCTCTTCTGTGAACCAAAGTGACGTTGGCTCCAAGGTTTTTAAGGTATAACGCTTCCTGAAGTGCGCTGTTTCCTCCGCCAACCATGATGATGTCACGTCCTGCAAAGAAAAATCCGTCGCATGTTGCACAGTAGCTGACACCTTTTCCCTTGAACTCCTCTTCGCCTTTGGCTTCAAGATGCCTGTGTGAGCTTCCGGTTGCAAGGATGATAGTTTTTGAGAAATATTCTCCTTTGTTTGTTTTGACTGTGAATCTGTATTCCTCATCAGTTTTTATAATTTCCAAAACTTCTTCCATTTCATGAAGCTCAGTGTTTTTTGTGGCTTGTGATTTCATCTTTTCAATCAGTTCCAGACCGGAAATGTTGTCAAATCCTGGATAGTTTTCCATTTCGGGAACTTCACGGCCAAGGCCTCCTGCAAGGTCACGGTCGATAATCATGTTTTTTGTTCCTTGCCTTCCTGCATAGATTCCTGCAGTCAAGCCTCCAGGTCCTGCACCAATAATGATAATGTCATACTTGTCCATTTAAATTACCTCTAAATATTTATTGGTAATTATAGTTAAAAAAGAATATGATTATAATAAATCCTTTATCGCTTTTTTGACATCCCCGAGATCTTCGGTCGGCTCGAACCTTTGAACAACATTTCCATTGCGGTCCACCAGGAACTTTGTGAAATTCCATTTGATGTCGTTGTTGTCCTTGTAGTGTCTATTGGTTGCTTTTAAAACTAATTTCAGTTTTGTTGCACCTTTTCCGGTGATGTCTTTGAATGGCTGTTCGTTTTTGAGGTATTCAAATAGTGGTGATGCGTTTTCACCGTTGACATCAATCTTGTCGAATATTGTGTATGGGACAAGCCATTTTGAGCGGCAGACCTCTGTGATTTCTTCGGTGGTGCCTGGTGTCTGATTGCCGAACTGGTTGCATGGGAAGTCCAGAATTTCAAAGCCCTGTTCGTTGAATTCAGCATATATTTCATTCAATTCAGTGTATTGTGGGGTGAAACCACATTTTGTTGCTGAGTTTACGATTAAAAGTACTTTGTCCTTATATTCGGAAAGTGAAACTGTGTTACCGTCTCCGTCTTTTACTTCAAAATCATATATTGTCATTGTTTACACCTCTAAAATAAAAGACTTAACTAGGTTAAGACTTGTTTATTATTATAAATGGTGTAGTATATAAACGTTACTAAAAATCTGCAGACTGTTTTGTCAGTTCATAAAGCATTTCCTTAAATTCGAAAAATTTCTCATTGGATAGATTTTTAGTAATCTGGCGTTCCCATCCGCAGGTCAGGACATTGATTTTAACAAATGCTTCCTCGCCCTTTTTGGTTAAAAACAATATGTTCCTGCTCTTGTTTTTATCATCCTTTCTTTTCTCTATGAGGCCTTTTTTAACCAGCTTTTTAAGCATCTTGGCGACATTGGCCTCTGAAACGTATAATGTCTTTGCAAGCTCCCTTTGGGAAATGCCTGGGAAAAACTTGATGTTATATATGTATGTAAGCTCACCGTATGTGATTTGAACATCGTCCAATTTCTCTTTAAGGAAATTGTTATAACTCAATAAAATATACTCCATGTACAGGTTTGTTGGAGTCAATATGATTCTGTCGTTTTGCCAATTAATGTCATCCATAAAAATACATCCTTGATATTATTTAAAAAATAATCCATTTAAATATTTTAACTTTACTTGGAAAAGTAGTATGCTTCTACAAAATCAGAATGTCCACGTTAAATAAATTTCATATGGTGGTTGTATTCCAATTGCCTATTAGTTTTAAATAAAGTATGGCAATTAACAGTTTGTTTGCTTGGATTAATTGTATTTTACAGACTTAAAAAATCAAAAACATGAATTCAAGATTAAAAAAACAGTTTTCACTGGTATTCGATGGCCTGCCATACCATATCAAATTTTTTCTTAAAAATGAGATCAGTATCATCACTTGAGAAAATTAACCATGAATATTGAATTCCCATAAACATTATAACCAATGATTCGACAATTTTTTCAGTTGAGAAGTCTTGTCTGATTTCATTCTGCCTTTTGCCATCTTCAACAAGACCTGTTAAAAATATTCTAATGTCTTTTCCGGTTTGTAAAATTATATTTCTAACCTTTTCTTCACCATATCCTGTTGCGGTTAAAAGAAGTATTACTTCCCTATAACTGATTTTTTCATTTATGCTTTCAATTTCCACACTGTTTATGAAGTGATGTAAAATAGAAAACAAGGCATCATGGATTCTGTTTTTTGATGAACCTTCAAGAATGATTTTATCATAATCGATTTTAATGTAATCCACCAGATACTTTTGCAAAATTTCTTCAAATATGTCGCTTTTATCTGAAAAGTAATAATATATGCCTCCAGTTGTAAGTCCTGTAGCATTTCGAATTTCACTGATTGAAATGTCAATTGTGCCTTTCTCCAAAATTAATTTCAGTGTTTTTTCAAGAATCAAGTCTTTTGTGTTCATCTAACCACGTTGCATTTTTTTAGTTTAATTAATTATTCTCTGAATCTTATATTTTCCCATTCCAAATCGAAATTTTCCTCAAAGGTTGAAATCATATCATCGACCCAATATATTTCCCATTGATATTGAATTCCCAGGTACATGAGGAGTAATGACTCTGCAATGTCTTCTGTTGGGAGGTCTTGCCTGATTTGTCTGTTATTTTGACCCTCCACAATAATTTCTGTGAAAAATTCTTTCAATTCTTTTATGACATCTTGACAAATCTCCTGGGAATTTTCATAAG
>JAFUIW010000087.1 GCA_017473945.1 Methanobrevibacter sp.
ACTGACGATATTATTGTACCTGAAGGGGACACTGGATTCGAACCAGGACCATTTTTAGGAGAATTACAACAAGTGGGTATTCCTGCAAAAATTGATAAAGGAAAAATCTGCGTACAAAAAGAAACTGTCGTAGTAGCAGCTGGTGAAGAAGTATCCAAACAAGTTGCAGCAACCTTATCAAGAATGGATATCAATCCAATGGAAGTAGGAATTGACTTAAAAGCAGTATACGAAGAAGGATCTGTTTACACTTCTGATTTACTTGCAATCGATGAAGAACAAACATTGGCTGACGTACAAAATGCATTCAGAAATGCATTCAACTTATCTGTAAACGCAGCTATCCCTACTGACGAAACTATTTCCACTATCATTACTCTTGCTTACACCAGAGCAATCAATGTCGGTGTAGAAGCAGCAATAATGACTTCTGAAACTTCAGAACCGATCATTGGTTTAGCACAAGCTAAAATGTTAGCATTAGCATCCGAAGTTGCAGACGCACCTGGTGCTATCGATGACGAATTAGCTGAAAAACTTTCCAATGTTGCTGTAGCAGCTGCTCCAGCAGTAGAAGAAGTTGTTGAAGAAGAAGTTGAAGAAGAGGAAGAAGAAGAAAGTAGTGAAGAAGAAGCAGCAGCTGGGTTAGGAGCTCTCTTCGGTTAAAATTAAAATTTTTATTATTATAAAAACTAACACTTTAAAAAATTAATGGTGATAACATGGAATATATATATGCGGCAATGATTTTGCACAGTGCAGAAAAAGATATTAACGAAGAAAATGTTAAAAGTATTATCGAAGCAGCAGGAATCGAAGCTGATGAAGCTAGAATTAAAGCTTTAATCGCAGCTTTAGAAGATGTTGACATCGACGAAGCTATGGAAACTACTGCTATGGCAGCAGCAGCACCTGCAGCTGCACCTGCAGCAGCTGAAGCAGCTGTTGAAGAAGAGGAAGAAGAAGAAGCTTCTGAAGAAGAAGCTATGGCTGGATTAGGAGCTCTCTTCGGATAGATTTTTAAATCTATCACCTTTCTTTTTTTATTTCTTTTTAAATTACAAAACCACTATTTTTAAACGCTTATTTTTACAAAATTTTTATCATAAACTGCTTTTCCAATCAATGTTTTCATTAATTATTTATTGAATTAAAATCATATTATAAACTAATAAATAATTTAAAATGATTCATATGGTAGAAATTTTTGATGAACTTGGTTATAAAAAACAAACTTGTAAAACTTGCGGACAGGAGTTTTACTCACAGGTTGACAGAGACACCTGTGGTGATGCTCCATGTGATGAGTATGAGTTTATTGCAAATCCTGCAACCGATAAACCGTACAATTTATATGAAATCCAAAAAGTTTTTAGAGAATTTTTAGAAAGTGAAGGGCACACACATGTCCACAGATATCCGGTACTGGCTAAAAGATGGAGAGATGACGTATTTTTAGTTGGAGCTTCCATATTCTGTTTCCAACCTTGGATTACATCCGGACTCGTTAAACCTCCTGCAAATCCTATTGAAATGGCTCAGCCTTCAATCAGGCTTAACGATGTAGATAATGTTGGAAGAACCGGTCGTCACATGACTTGTTTTACAATGGGAACACACACTGTAATCAACAAGGAAGATGACTTCATTTACTGGGAAGACCGTACAATAGAGCTATGTCACAAATTCTTTGATCATATCGGAATAAATACTGAAGAAATTACTTTCATCAAATCATGGTGGAGTGGTGGAGGTAATGAAGGGCCATGCTATGAAGTCTGCTGCAGAGGAGTGGAACTTGCAACATTAGTATTTATACAGTATGAAACTTTAGAGGACGGTTCCAAAAAAGAAATCCCTATCAAGGTTGTGGATACAGGTTATGGTCTTGAAAGAATTGCATGGATTTCACAGGGAACTCCAACTGCATATGATGCTTGTTTTGCACCGGTTGTTGACAAATTAAAAGAATTGACTGGTGTTGAAATCAATGAGGATATCCAGGGAAGAAACGCTCAAATTGCAGGAATGATGGACATCGAGGATATCGGTGATTTAAAAGAGCTCAGACAACAAGTGGCTGACAGTTTGGATTTATCCCTGGAAGAATATTTAAAAGCTGCTGAGCCAATGGAAGCTATTTACATTATTGCAGACCACACCCGCTGTCTGGCATTCATGATTGCTGACGGTATCATCCCATCAAATGTTAAGGAAGGATACTTGGCAAGACTGGTTTTAAGAAGAACCATAAGATTCATGAAAGAGTTGGACATGAAGGAGTCCCTTGCTGATGTAATGGCCATCCAGCTTGATTTCCTATCTAAATTTTATCCAGAAATCAGAGATTCCGAAGAGCATATCATGAACATCATAACTTTGGAAGAGGAAAGATATGCTGCAACAGTCAAAAAAGGAAAAAGCATTGTTAAAAGGTCAATAAAAAGGCTTAAAAAAGAAGGAAAATCAGAAATGCCTCTTGAAATGTTAATTGATTTATACGATGCTCATGGAATTCCTCCTGAAACTGTTGTCGAAATGGCAGGTGACGGTTTTACTGTAAATGTTCCTGACAACTTCTTTACACAGGTTGCAGGAGCTCACGAGAAGGATACTTCAAACAAAAAATCCACATTTAAAGTAGACTTCCCTGAAACTGACTTATTGTTCTATAAAGATTTCTACCAAAAAGAATTTGAAGCGGAAGTTTTAGGTATGGTTGAAAAAGATGGGGACAAATGTTTGATTTTTGACAAAACAGTATTTTACCCTGAAGGAGGCGGTCAACCTTCAGATATGGGTACAGTTTCCATTGACGGAAATGTCATTAACATGAAGCATGCTGAAAAGATTGACAATGTTGTATTGCATCATGTAGATGAAGACATTTCAGAAGATGTCGTTGGCAAAAAAGTAACTGGTGAACTTGACTGGACAAGAAGAATAACTCTTGCACGCCACCACACAGGAACTCACCTTGTCATTGCTGCGGCAAGAAAAGTATTGGGTCAGCACATCTGGCAGGCCGGATCACAAAACGGTTTGACCCGTGCACGTATTGACTTATCTCATTATAAACGTATCACACAGGAAGAGCTCAATGAAATTGAAAAATTGGCCAACGAATACGTGATGGAAAACATTGACCTTGACATTCAGTTCCACACAAGAGATGAAGCGCAGGAATTATATGGATTCGTACTCTACCAGGGAGGTATCGTTCCGGGTAAAATGATTCGTGTAGTTAAAATCCCTGGAGTGGATGTGCAGGCTTGTGCAGGTACACACGTCCTAAGAACCGGTGTTGTCGGTCCAATCAAAATCAACAAAACCGAAAGGGTTCAGGACGGTGTTGAAAGAATAGACTTTTCAGCAGGTCTTGCAGCAATTGACTCAATGCAGCATGACGGTGAAATATTGCGTGAAAGCTCATCAATATTTAAGGTTGAAAACGACCAATTGCCAAAAACCTGTGACAGATTTTTCTCTGAGTGGAAAGCACAGAAAAATGAAATTGACCGTCTCAAATCAGAAATTGCCAGCTTAAAAATGAACTCTTTGGCTGATGAATATGATGAAATCAACGGTCTGAAAGTTGTTCATCAACTGATTGAAGCTGACTTTAAAGAGCTTCAAAAAATGGCCACTGACTTTACTGATAATGGTAAAGCAGATGTTGTCATTATGGGAAACAGTGACGGTAAAATAGTTGGTGCTGCTTCTCAAGATGCAATCGACAGCGGAATCAAGATTAATGAAATCATCAAAACTGCAGCTGGAGTGCTTGGTGGTGGCGGTGGAGGCCGTCTGACTTTGGCACAGGGTGCGGGTAAAAACACTGATAAGATGGATGAAGCTATTCAGACTGCTGTCGGTTTGTTAAAAAAATAGATAAGAGAAAATAATTTCTCTTATTTAACATCTTGTATACCAAACTTGTGCTTTGATTGGGGTGTATCCTTTAATCAATTTGTATGAAGGATAATCCCATCCGTAAATTTTATTCACTTTTGATTTAACTGTTTTTGTAATTACTTTGCCTGTTTTTTTGTTTTTAAAGAAGAATTTTGCTTTTGTAATGAAAGTATGTGAAGGGCTGTTCTGTGGGTTTTTAGCATTGTATTCTTGTGTATAAACTCCTTTTTTGTATTGTGAATTTTTAGTGATATAAAAAGCTTCAATATAATCATTTTTAACTTTTTTACGGGAGTTCATTTTAACGGTCACTGATTTTGTCTTTTTGCTGAAAATTCCAATTAATCCTTTTTCATTAATTTTATATCTTTCATCGTTTGATGTTACTGTGACTTTATATGTTCCGACTTTCAAATTTTTAACATTTAATACTTTAGCAACGCCTTTTGAATTTGTTATAACATTGTATGTTTTGGTGTTACTTCCGATTTTCACTTTAACTGTAATTTTCACATTTTTATAAACATCCAGCTTGAGGGTTTTTTCATTAAATTTGCATATTTTCACTGTGAAATATTTGTTGGATTTCTGTATGAATGCATTGCTGCAAAGTCCATAAACTTCTTTTTTATTGACTTTTGCAGGTGTTGATGGGCTTGTGTTTGTTTGAGTGTCATTAACTGCTGATGTTTCGTTTATGCTTGTATTTCCGTTGGTGTCACGGGATTTGTCTGCTTGAGTGCCATTGGCATTTGATCCATCATTAACACTTTCATTTTCACTTATTGGTTCAATAGATTCATCTTGCATTATCGCTGCATCGTCACAGTCAAGACTTAATGTGTCATTAGCATGTGATGCGGACACACAGCTCATGCACAACAAGACAATTGTTAAACTTATTAGTACAATTATAGTATTTTTTAACTTCATTTTTACCACCATTTTTTTATAATAGTTAATATGAAATTGTTTCT
>JAFUIW010000088.1 GCA_017473945.1 Methanobrevibacter sp.
AATTTTGACATAATACTAACAAAGACTTAAGTTTCTTAAGTCATTTATGATGTGAAAATTATGTCAGATAAAGAAAAAAACATTGAAGCTGTACTAGTGTATTGAAACCTAACATGACTGTTGAGAAGATCACTGTTGATAAGGTTGTTCTTGTTGGTGAGAGTGTTACTTTCACTATTAATGTGACTAATGCTGGTGACAGTAATTTAACTAATCTTGTTGTTAATGAAACCAGTTTTGATGGTCTTAAATACAATGGCGTGTTCTCTGGTGATGATTGGATTGATAATGGTGATAATACATTCACTTACAATGTTGTATTGGCTCCTGGTGAATCAGCTTTACTTGACATCACTTTCGATGTCACAACTGATAAAACCGCAAATATTACTAATACTGTTGTTGTTTCATCCAATGAAACTAAGGATAATGTTACTGCTTCCAATACTACAAAAGTATTGAAACCTAACATGACAGTAGAAAAAATCACTGTTAACAAGACTGTTCTTATAGGAGAAAAAGTTATTTTCACCATTAATGTGACTAATTCTGGTGATTCAGAGTTAACCAACGTTAATGTTGTTGAAAATGTTCCTAAAGGTCTTAAATATAACGGTGAGTTTACTGGTGAAAACTGGAAAGATAACGGTGACAATACCTTCACATTTGAAGGCACATTAAAACCTGGTGAATCCGCATCATTCAACATAGTCTTTGTTGCTGATGGAAACGCATCAGGCGATATTGAAAACACTGTTGTCGTATCATCAGATAAAGTTTCCAACGTTTCAGCCAAAAACAATACTACTGTTTTAAAACCTGAAATGTCCGTTGAAATTGAACATGACAAGGAAATCGCAGAAGTCAACGATACAATCAAATACACAATTGTCATTACAAATGACGGTAATGTCGAATTGCCTGGAGTATTTGTTGAAGACATGAACACTGACGATTTGATTTTCCATCATTTCGATGACCCTGAAAACTGGGATTACAACAATGGAACCTGGACATATAATAAACCGCTTGGAGTTAACGAAACTGTATCCTTAAATGTTTACTACACTGTAGTTACTTCTGGAGTTAAATACAAAACATTTGTTATTGGAAACAATGCGACTTTCGATGTTATTAATGGTACTAAGGAAACAGTTGTAAACACTACAACTGAGGATATTCCTTCAAATGATACAAATAACACTGAAGTGGATATCCCTCCTGTTGATAAACCTATTAATGATAGTCCTTCCAATGAAACCAATACTACTAGTGAACTTCCTCCTGTGGAAAAACGTTCAACTAGTAAGGTGATTGCTGATAAGAATGCCACTGGTAATCCATTGGTATTGATATTGTTGGCATTATTTGTATTAGGTTTCGTTCCAAAACGTAAAAATTAAATTTTTAGTTATGCATTTTTGCATAACACCTTTTTTTCTTTTTTAAAATTTCATTTTATCAGAATTATTTTCAAACTCGTTATGTTGATTTTATGATAAATTAAAATGATAGTTTTAGACAATGCTGCTAAAATAATTAAATACATTTTCAATATATCTAAATGATTAAAGTAATTTTCATCTGAAATAAATTTCCATATATAAACAATCACTTCTTTTTCAAAATGCGAAAACATTAAACTTGGTGAAATTATAACTTGGATACATGAAAGTAAATATCAAAAAGCATACTATGATGTATCCGGCACCTGCAGTAGTGGCAAGTGCATATGACAGTGAAGGAAACGCCGATGCATGCACACTGGCTTTTGCAACAATGTGTTCTCATCATCCTCCGGCAGTTATGATTGCAATCAATTCCACATTATAGAGGAAAACACTGAAAAGCATTCTGGAAACAAATGAGTTCTGTATTGGATTTCCAAGTGCTGACCAGATGGCTGAAGTGGATTATTTGGGAATTGAATCAGGTTACGATGGAGATAAATTGGTGAAAATCAATTATCATCACAGAAAGGCTGAAAAGGTAAATGCACCAATTATTGATGAGTTTAAAGTCAGTTTGGAATGCAAGGTCATGCACATTGCCGAAGTCGGTTCACATACACAAATCACAGGTGAAATTGCCAACGTCCAGGCTGAAGAGGATGTGTTGGATGATAAAAGAAAAATTGTTTTTGAAAAATTAAATCCATTGGTATACGATGATATCACTCATTCCTATTTCAAAACCGGTGAATTCATATCAAAAGCATTCAAGGCAGGTTTGAAATTTAAAGATTGATAAATTTTCATTGTAAAAAAAGAAAATTATTAATATATTAAGTTAAAAATATATTTAACAGTAAAAATTAGAAAGTTTTTTATCAATTAAACTTATTTTATTGGATTGATAATTATGAGTGAAATATACAGAACATTTACATCAGAATCAGTAACACAAGGACATCCTGATAAGGTTGCAGACATTATTTCTGATGCTATATTGGATGCATATATGGCACAGGATAAAAATTCACACGTTGCATGTGAAACTTGTGTAACTACAGACTTCTGTATGGTATTTGGTGAGATAACATCAGATGCTGACATTACTGATGAAGATATCAAGAAAATTATAAGAGACACTATCATTGAAATTGGTTACGATAAGCCTGATTTGGAATTCGACGGTCACACCTGTGAAGTCCACAACAGGTTACATGCACAGTCCCAGGACATCAACCAGGGTGTTGACAGGGGAGATGAAGAAACCGGAGCTGGAGATCAGGGAATGATGTTCGGTTATGCAACCAATGAAACCGAATCACTGATGCCTTTCCCAATCGATCTGGCACGTAAGCTCACAAACAAATTGACTGAATTAAGGGAATCCGGTGAAATTCCATACTTAAGACCTGACGGTAAGGCACAAGTGTCCGTTAACTATGATGAAAAAGGAAATATTGTTTCCCTTGATGCGGTTGTTCTATCAACCCAGCATGACGAGACCATGTCCGACAATCAAGAGCAGTTAAAAGAAGACATTCGTGAAAAACTCTTTAAAGCTGTCATTCCACAGGAACTGATGACCGAAAACACCAAGGAACATATCAACCCAACAGGTAAGTTTGAAATCGGTGGACCTCACGGTGATGCAGGACTCACAGGACGTAAAATTATCGTGGATACATATGGAGGATATGCAAGACACGGTGGAGGAGCGTTTTCAGGAAAAGACTGCACCAAAGTGGACAGAAGCGCATGCTACATGGCAAGATACATTGCTAAAAACATCGTTGCCGCAGGACTTGCTGAAAAATGTGAAATCCAACTTTCCTATGCTATCGGTGTAGCCGAACCTACATCCGTAATGGTGGACACATTCGGAACTGGTGTTGAAACCACCAAGAAAATGGAAGAAATCGTTCGTGAAAACTTCAGATTAACCCCTGACGGAATCATCGAAACCCTGAACTTAAGGGATACCGGATACAAGCAAACAGCAAAATACGGCCACTTCGGTATTGAAGGCCTTCCTTGGGAAGCAACCGACAAGGCTGAAGACCTTAAAAAATACATTAAACAATAAATTAATATAGAAACTTTACTTTTTTTTTAAAAGTAAGTTTCACAACACTTTTTTTAAATTAATTCAACAATTGAAAAGATTTATTTAACTTTGTTTATAAACCATATTATTATGAGTGATTTTTTTAATTTTGAAGAAAATGACAGTGACATTCCATTTTATAATGGGATTCCTAAGTTGTCAAAAGGTAAATGGGGACTTCTGGCATTAGGTTTAATCCTATTTTTCGCTTTACTGTGGATTCCCATGGATATTCCTGAAATTGTTTTTGCAACATTGATGTGTTTGATTTTACTTGTTCCGACCTTGATTGCACTAAACGGAAACTGGAATCTGATGTTTAAAAAAATCAGGCGCAGCGATTTAAAGCCTATTCTAGTTGTAGTTGTTATTGAGATTGTTTATTCGTTTTTGATACTTTATCTTCTGGAGTTTGCTGGAATGACCACTCCCGCTCCTGTACAAACTGAGGT
This sequence comes from Methanobrevibacter sp., assembly GCA_017473945.1. Classification (GTDB taxonomy): domain Archaea; phylum Methanobacteriota; class Methanobacteria; order Methanobacteriales; family Methanobacteriaceae; genus Methanocatella. The sequence continues at coordinate 4,008 of JAFUIW010000088.1, forward strand.
AGCATCAACTACATTGCTTTCATTCGTTTCAATGGTTATTCAATTGATGGGTGAGGAGTTATTCAAGGTAATATTGCTGATAATCTTAATGTTCATTGCTTGCCGATTTTTAAACAGAAAAGTGTCCATGGTAATATCAATTATCATTACATTGGCTGCATTCGGTTTTCTACATGAAGGATTTTATGGCGATCTGCTTCAGGTACTTTTAGTTCAGGGTTTGGGGTCACTTCTGACATTGCTGCTGTATATCAAAACCAGAAACATCATGGTTTCATATGCAAGCCATCTGCTTTATGACTGCTTCCCTATTTTTTTGGAAATCATTGTATTTTTGCTAAGCTTTTAGAAAAACTTGGGTGTTAACATGAATGAAGGAAAAATTACGTATGGTGATGTTAAGGAATATGAAAAATTGTTTACAAAGGCTCCGGCATTTGTTCTTGAGATGATGGCTCGAAAGAATACGAATCTTGTTTTAAAATTCAATTCAGCAATCAAATCGTATATGAGTAATTTAACTGCAGATCAAAAAACCAAGCTGGATTTGATTTTAAGAAGTGATGTCGATGAGCTTCAATCAGTAATGGCTGAAGCATATTCCAGAACAGGAAAAAAGCAATACAAGATTCTTGCAAATCCAAAATATAAAAAATTCATTGTAGATAACCTGGATGGATTGCGCAAAATGATGTAAAAAAGAGAGTGAATAGGTTTTATAAACCTATTTAAATTACTTCAAAACCTAGAAGTTTGATTTTATTTGATTTCAATTTAGGATTATCGTCTATATCATCGGATAATCTTGTTGTGATGTATTTTTTGTTGTCATCAGCAAAGACTGTTGCAATGGTTAATTCATCACTGTCCATTAATACACCTGCAAGGAAGTTCGCGCCGCTGGAAATGCCTATTCCCAAACCGAACTCTTTTGCTATTCTTTTGGACATATTGATTGCATCACAGTCATCAATCAACACTATATCGTCAATTAAATCCTCTTCTACAATGCCTGGAATGAAATCATCGCCTATGCCTTCAATCAAGTGGGATCCTTCTTCCATTCCCATCTTAAGTATTGACAATGTTGAAGGTTCCAATGCAAAGAGTTTTGAATCCGGATTGTTGTCCTTAATTCTTTTGCCGATTCCTATCAATGTTCCGCCGGTACCGATTCCTGAAACGAAAGCGTTGACATCTGGAACTGCATCGATGATTTCCTGACCGGTTGTTGTATATTGAGCTTCTACGTTTAATGGATTGTCAAATTGGAGTGGTCTGAATGCATCGTTTTTGTTGGCAAATTCTTCTGCAAGTTCCAAAGCCCTTTTAAATCCGCCTTCCTCTTTGGATACGAGGTGCACATGGGCGCCATACATTTCAATAAGATTTCTTCTTTCAAGTGAAACCCAATCAGGCATGAAGATATGGACGTCATGGCCGAACAATGCTCCGATTGCACTGAATGAAATGCCGGTACTTCCGCTTGTAACTTCAACAATGGCCTGACCATCTTTAAGATTGCCGTTTTCTCTTTCCTTTTGAATGATGTATAATGCAATTCTGTCTTTTATGCTTCCTGAATAGTTGTAATATTCCAGTTTGGAGTAGATGCTACCCTTCTTTCCTTCATATTCATAGTTAATTTTTATCATTGGTGTGTTACCAATCAATTTCCCAATATTCATAACAATCTCCAATCCAAATAATATAATAGTTTTATTTATGTATTTCAACAATAAAATAGTTTTTTAATTACAATCTCATGGGCTTGAATTTCACAAAACTTAAAATGGCCCTAAATTTTGTTAATTTAGTGTATACTTTTGTACATGTACAGAAATGTTCTAAAAATCTTTATATAGTTTATCATATAACATATTAATCAAATTAATTATTAATAGGGTAAAAAATGAAAGACACAACCAAAATTTTAACAATTCAGGACATATCATGTTACGGTCAATGTTCCATAACTGTTGCACTTCCTGTTGTATCCGCTTTTGGAATTGAAACTGCAATACTTCCTTCGGCGGTTTTGTCCACACATACATCAGGTTTCACTGATTATACTGTTAGGGATTTGACAGAAGATTTGCCCGCTATTAGAAAACATTGGGAAAGCGAAGGCATATATTTCGATGCAATATATACTGGTTTTATCGCATCAGCCGAACAGCTGGGCTACATCAAGGACATCATTGACTCCAGATTGAAACCTGGCGGATTGGTTTTTGTCGACCCTGCAATGGCTGACAATGGGGAATTCTACAATGGTTTTGACCAGGAATTTGCAGATGCAATGGGAGAACTGTGCAAACTGGGAGATTACATACTTCCAAACACCACCGAAGCATGTTACATATTGCACAGGCCTTGGAAGGAAGAGTTCAGCCATGAAGAAATGCTTGAGATGGCAGAGGAACTTGCTGATTTCACTAAAAGATATGTCATCCTTAAAGGCGACACACATAAAGAAAACGAATTGGGGATGGTTGTATTGGATAAGTGTGAATCAACCTGTAAAATGGTTTATAATGAAAAAGTGAATTATATGTCTCATGGAACTGGAGATGTTTTTGCATCTTCATTTGTAGGATCTGTAATGAGAGGTAAGGCTCCAACAGCTGCAGCAAAAATTGCTGGGGAATTTACAAAAATAGCAATCGAAAAGACAATCGGTGATGAAACTCATACCTATGGAGTGAAATTCGAACAGGCAATTCCTCAGTTGTACAAGTTATTATCAACAATATACTAGGAAAATTATGCAAAATCGTACTGGACTTTTTACAAATGCGATAATATGGTTTGGAGTGGCCATATCTGTATCTGAAATAATCGCAGGAATACAGTTAGGCTCTTCAGCCCCAACAGATTCAATATGGATTCCGTTGATTCTGGGTCATGTAATGGGAGGAATCCTTCTTTTTTTAGTTGGTCTTATAGGTGCAAGGCTTCGTCTGAATGCAATGCAGACCATCAAATCCACCTTCGGTAACTATGGCTCCAAGTTTTTTGCCGCATTGAACGTGATGCAGCTTATTGCATGGGTTGCCGTATTGAATGCTCAGGGCACACAGGCTTTAATGGGCTTAAATCTGGGAGTGTCATTTCCAGTAATATCAATTATTCTGGCCGCACTTGTTGCAATTTGGGTTTATGTAGGGCTTCAAAGGTCTTCAAAAATCACAAGCATCGTGATGGTGGTTCTGACAGTTTTACTCATCGTTTTAACTGTTAAATTATTTGGAATTCAGTCAAGCACTGCAACAATCAATTCACAGACCCTAAGTTTCTGGAACATATTCGAAATTTCAATAGCCATGCCGGTTTCCTGGCTTCCTGTAATTTCTGATTACACAAAAGACGCTGAAAAACCAGTAAAGGCAACAGCAGTTTCATCAGTTGCATATACTGTTGCAAGCCTCTGGATGTATTTCATTGGAATAGAAATTGTTTGCATGGTTAAAGTTGACGTATCCCAGGAAATTCTTATTGCAGGCCTTGGAATTCCAGGAGTAATCATATTGGTTCTATCAACTGTAACAACCAATTTTCTTGCAACAAACTCTGCAGGGGAATCCGCAAAGGCAATATTTGACCGCCTGGACCCTAAACTCACAGGAGTCATAGTGAGCATATTAAGTGCAATTTTGGCAATTTCAGGAATCATGGACCACTACATTAACTTTTTATATCTGATTACTTCAGTATTTGCCCCTATGGCTGCGGTGTTGCTGGTTTCATTCTATTTAGGCAAAACGGAAAATGACTTGAAGACATGGTGCTGGAATATATTCTCATGGTTTTCAGGGTTTATCATATATCAGATGACCGTTAATCTGGATTCAATTGTTTTGGGACCTACACTGCTTGCGGTTATAGTGTCTGCAGCACTTACCTATATATTTATTTTCTTGAACAATCATTATAGGCAGAAATCTTTGATTTGAAACATTTCAACATGGTCTCTCTGTTGTTCCAAAGGTCCATATTTCTTTTCATCATGCCATTCAATTTATTCTTTTTCTTTTTTTATTAAATGCTTCTTTTTTAGGTAAAATAAGTAATCTATATATTTAGATACAATTATACAATTAATTATATATAACTTAAGAATTTCAAAAGGAGTTTAATGATGATTAGGCATAAGAGTATTATTTTAGTGTCAGTTCTTCTTTTATTTTTATTTCTGACTGCATCCTGTGTAAGTGCAGTTGAAAATAACATGACTGATGAACTGCAAAATGATTTGGCTGGCGATGAAATCGTTGGCGAAGATTCAGATTATGTGAAACTTGAAAATTCAGATAAAAATGATTTAATGGGTGATGATGGGGGGTATTATCTTGACCCAACAGAAGCCTATGAAAGATTAAATGAATTCAGACTTGAAAAGGGCGTATGGTTCTGGAATGGTGATGATACTACTGTAACATATTACAATACAAATGAATATAATCAACTCCAGCCATTGGTTAGGGATGAAGCTTTAGAACAAACAGCAAAAATTAGAGCAAAAGAATGTGCTGATTTATTTGAACATACTCGTCCTGATGGAACATCCTGCTTTACAGCATATCCCGATTATGGGAGTGGTGAAAATTTAGCCAGGTATTGTGATGCAAGCACATGTACAGAAATGTGGAAAGAGACTTTCGATGTATTTAATGATCAGGGTCATAGGCGAAGTATGATAAATCCATTATATACCTGCGTCGGAATCGCAGGATACACAAGCAGCTATGGTGTATCATTTTGGGTTCAGGCTTTTGGATGGAAGGATATTCCCACTAACCAAACCCCTCCTGCAGTGCCTGTATATGAAAATAGACTGTCTTTCAATGATTTGAATGAACTGATTAAAAAGAGTGTGAATATTAAATTTGATAATGATTACATTTATCAAAATGATTCAGATTTAACTAATGGTATAGTTATTGATAGGGCTTTGACAATTGATGGTCAGGGCCATTCAATTGATGCGACACAATTTGGCAGAATATTTAATATTTCTGCAGATAATGTTGTTTTAAAAAACATCGTATTTAAAAATGCATATGTTGATGATTGTGGAGGTGCTATCTATTCAAATGCTTTGAATTTAACAGTTTTAAACTGTACATTTGATAATAACTTTGCATATTACGGATCTGCATTATACTCAAAAAATGGTGGAATTGATTTAAATGATTGTAATTTCATTGACAATATGGGCGTTCAGGGAACTGTTTATTCAGTCGATGGTAAAGTAAATGTTGTTTCATCAATTTTTGAGGATAACTATGCAATGTTATATGCGGGAGGAATCTATGTAAGCAATGGGGATTTCACAATAAGTGACAGTGTATTTAAAAACAACTCTGCATTTTTTTCAGGCGCATTATATGTGAACAATGCAATTCTTTCAATGTTAGATTGCAGCATGGAAAATAATTCAGCACTTCACCATGGGGCAATATATTTAAACAACAGTTTTGCCACTATTTCTGACAGTCGCTTTAAAAGAAATTCAATTAAGGACTATTATTTTTATGCTAGGGGAAGTTCTATTCATTCAGATATCAGTGATTTAAATGTTATGAATTGTAATTTTACAGATAACTATGCATATACTGGAGGAAGTGTATCTTCACTCAAAGGTAATTTGACTATGGAAAATTGTAATTTTTTAAATGATTACTCCTATGTGGACCATGGTGTTTTATACTTGACAGATTCTGTTGCATCAGTTATAAAATCCAATTTTTTAAATGGCAGGTCAATTTCTCAATCTGCTGCAATATATTCTGATAAAAGTGATTTGAAGATTGTTGATTGTAATTTGAAGAATTATACTGCGGAGTATGGTAGTGCAGTGTATTCATTTAGTTCCAAGATACATGCTGTAAACTGCAATTTTGAAAACACTAAGGCACTTTCAGAGGGAACAATATATTCTAATAATGATTATCTTATTTTTGAGGGTTGCAGCTTTAAAAATTGTACTGCTCTAGAAGCAGGTGGAATATACTTAGATAGGAGTAATTTAACTTTAAATGACTGTGATTTCATTAAAAATTCAGCTAATGCTGAATATGAATCCAATGGGGGCGCAATATATTCAAAAGAAGGTAAAATTTCTATATTAAATAGCAGATTCATGGATAATTCAGCATCCACAGTTTATTACTATGCTATGGGTGGTGCAATATATTTAACTAATTCTGAAATGTCACTTGTTAATTCAATGTTAACTAACAGTTCATCAACCATTGGCGGTGCCATATATTTGGCAAATAGTAGCATTACAGTTAGTGAAAGCGGTTTTGAAAGAAATAATGCATATGCTGGAGGCGTAATTTATTCTATAGACAGTACTGTGCTCTTGAACATTACCAACATTTGCAATAATTATTTGGATGGACGAGGTATAATATATTCTGAAAATGCAAATCTAGATGTCATTGACAGCATTTTTTCAAATAATACTGCGGATTATGGTGCTGCGGTTTATTCAGTTAATGGAAATATGACTTCTTCAAATTCTATTTTTATTTCCAATACTGCAAAATCTAATGGGGGGTCATTTTTCTCCTATAATGGTACTGTAAATGTATTAAATTGTAATTTTACAGGAAATAATGTTCATTCTGACTTTAATTCATGTGGAGGTGCAATATATTCTGAAGACGGAACCCTGTCTGTTTTAGCATCTAATTTCATCAGAAATTCCGCCAGTGATCAGGGTGGTGCAATATATTCAAAAGGCAATATTTTAGTTAAGGGCTGCAAATTTATTGAAAACTCAGCTAACTCAAATAATTATTATGCATTTGGTGCTGCAATAAATGAGAATTTAGGTGAAGCTACAATTGTCAATAATCTTTTTGAAAATAACCTTGTAAATTCAAGATACACTGCCAGTGGAGCTTCCATATATTTAAATGATGCAAATGCATATGTTAAAGACTGTATATTTAAAAATGAAAATGGATTTACTGGTGCTTCCATATATTCCGAAAATTCATATTTTGATTTGAAGGACTCCAGTTTTAGTGATGCACATGCCAGGGAAGGAGGAGCCATATATTTGACAAATAGTAACTCCAATATTTTAAATTCCAATTTCACAAATTCAATAGATTGCTTTAATGGAGGTTCAATATATTCCATGAATTCAAATGCATCTGTTTTAGGTTCTAATTTCGAAAATAATATTGTTTCTTATAGAGGGGGTGCTGTAGTTTCAAGTAATTCTAATATTACATTAAGGGATTCCACTTTCAAAAACAACACTGCATATGATGGGGGCGCTGTATATGGCTGTGATGCAATCGGATGCACATTTGAAGACAACTATGCTACAGGAACTGCAGCTGCAATATATGGGGATAACAATATTGCGGAAAACTGTAAATTCATAAGAAACACAGCATTCAGTGATAATCCAACATATAATGTGACTGTAAAGGATTCTACATTTGAAGGCAATAGAATCATTAAAAGGGCTCAGTTGGATATAGAATACCTTGCATCAGAATATTATCAGGGTGACCAGCTATATGTATCGCTCTATTCAGGTTTCTATGAATATATCAATAACGCTTCAGTAACAATTAAGGCATACAAAGGAGATAAGCTTGCAGGCACATTCGAATTTATAACTGGTGATGGATGGATAGTGAACATCACTGAAGGAGAATATCTGTTTGTATTCAGTGTTGAAGAGTCTGATTATATGGTAACTCCTGTCAATGCAACATTGAAAATCATCAAAAATGAAATAGCTGATGTAAAAATAGATGCTGCAGACAATACATATTCCGAAGTGACCGTTGCTGGAATCACAAGCAATGTCGCCGGTTCAATAAGCATATATCTTGACGATTCATATTGCGGTTACTTGGATGTTGAAGCTAATAAACGTGCAGAATTTTCATTCGGATATCTTCCGGCAGGAAACCATGAAATCCGGATTGTCATAACACCTTCAAATCCAAGAGTCATTCAAAAGACATTTACAAAAAGCTTTACAGTTTATAAAAAACCGACTTCAATTGTTGTTGATGTTTTAGATGGTGTTGATGATAAAAATGTGATAGTTCAACTTACAGCTTCCGAGGACGGTACAGTTGAGCTTAAAGTAGCTGACATTGTTAAACAAGTAAATGTCAAAGCGAATGTGAAATCATCCGCAGATTTGGGTGTTTTTGCTAAAGGTTCATATTCTGTTCTTGCAAGATTCTCTGCAGGAGATAATTTTATTGGCTCCAATGCTTCAAAATCATTTAAGGTATCAGCCAAAATCTCACAGGAAGACATTAAAATCACACCTCCCAAAGAGGGATCCAAAGATATTTCAATCTCCCTTCCAAGAGATGCAACCGGAAAAGTCACATTTACAATTGCCGGCGAGAACTATGTGATTGATGTTGTTGATGGTGTTGCAAATGTCAGACTTCATGATGTAATCGGTGACAATCCTTATAAAATAACATACTCCGGTGACGAACAGTATGCAGGTTTCAGCATTTCAGGAACCTATAATTCCGACAAAAACATTACCATAAATCCTGATATGGATGTTACTAAGTTTGAAGATGGCATATCTCATGTAACTCTTCCAAGCGACGCTACAGGAACTGTAACACTAACAATTGGTGGTGAAAAATACACTTATGATGTTGTAAAAGGAATTTCAACAATAACATTGCCTCCTCTTGCCAACGGCAACTATGAATATGTCATAAGCTATTCGGGGGATGGAAAATACTTAGAAGCATTGCAAAAGGGCAATGTTGAAATAATTAATCCTTCCATCACTGCGGCAAATACAAAGGTAACATACGCTGCAGGTGCATACTATCAGATTGTAGTTAATGGATATGGTGGAAAACCTTCAGGAGTCACTCAGGTAATTATAAAGGTCAAAGGCAAGAATTTCAAGACTCTCAATACTGATGTGAACGGAACTTGCAAGTTCAAGGTAACTCAAATTCCAGGAACTTATAAACTTCAGATATCTTCTCTTGGGGTTTCAAAAATAGCTACCTTGACTGTAAAGCATCTCATGAAACTTAAGAAGGTCACTGTCAAAAAATCAGCTAAAAAACTTGTATTGACTGCAACATTGGCAAAGATAAACAAGAAATACCTTAAGGGCAAAAAGGTTACCTTCAAGTTCAACGGCAAGAAATACACTGCGAAAACAGACAAGAAGGGTATTGCAAAAGTAACAATCAAGGCATCTGTCCTTAAAAAATTGAAAGTATCCAAAAAGATTACATATCAGGCAACATACCTTAAAGATACAGTAAAATACAGTGTAAAAGTTAAAAAATAGGTGGAATTTTATTTCACTTATTTTTACTATTTTTTTATCGGAATTTCAATGTCTGTGTGGTCATATGAGAAATTATATATTTATCTTCAAAACAGTTGTAAAATTTTCGTGGCTTAGTGAATTGAATTAATACAATATCTGAAAATTAGTGTTTCACATTTAATGTGTCTTTAAAATATATTTTAATTCCGTTTCCATTTCCAAAAATTTCATAAATAACCTTAGAGCATAATATATTTAATTATATGATTATAAAATAATATCAATTATCAGTTAAAGGTTTGATGCTCATGAACATTTTAATATCTAATGACGATGGAGTATATGCACCGGGAATATTGGCCGCAAAACAGGCAGTTGAGGACATTGCCAATGTTGTTGTAGTGGCACCCGATGAAAACAACAGCAGCGTGGGGCGCCGTTTGACATTATTCAAACATTTAAAACTTAAGCAATGTGAACTTGAAGACGGAAGCAAAGCCTATTCGGTTTCAGGAAGTCCTGCAGATTCAGTAATCGTCGGTGCAGATTATGTGATGGATGAAAAGCCTGATTTGGTCATAACAGGAATCAATCAGGGAGTAAACATTACCTCGGACATCACCTCATCAGGTACAGTTTGCGCTGCATTTGAGGCAGTAAGCTTAGGACTTCCGGCAATTGCCACCTTACTGTTCATGGATCCGAAAACTTCTTTTAAAAAGGATGAAAACGGCGAGTGGTATATGGATTATGACTTTGATTTGGCCAAAAAAGTTCTCCATGACATTGTTTTGAAAATCAAAAACGAAGGGTTTCCTGAAGGTGTGGATTTGTTTAACCTCAACGTTCCGTCAAACTACGAGTCCGAAGAGGTTAAAATAACTCATCTTGCACATAAGATGCTGGATAAGCATGTAATTGACAAAACAAATGAAGAAAAATCAGAGATTTTCAACTATCCTTTAAAGGATAATCAGGATGGTGATGATTTGATTATGATTGTATCTGACCTTGTTAAGGAATATGAAGAGGGCAGTGACGGATATGCATTGCTTGTTGAAAAAAGACCAAGCCTGACACCTTTGACTGTCAATATGACATTTAAGGATTTGAAGGATTGGTAAACTATTAAAAAACAATTTCAAAGCCCAGTTCTTTCAACAGCTTCAAATCATCTTCCAGTTTAAGGCCATCTGTAGTCAGCATGTCTCCTAAAATGGCAGCATTGGCTCCTGACTTAAATGCTTTTCTTCCGTTGTCTTCTAAAAGCAGTCTTCCACCTGCAAGGCGAATGTATGCATCAGGATTGATGAAGCGAAATATTGCAATGATTCTTGATACCTCATCATTTGAAAGTATGGGATTGTTTTCAACGGGAGTTCGCTTAATAGGATTTAAAACATTGATGGGTATTGACTTGACGCCCAAATCCCTCAATTGAATGGCCAAATCTATTCTATCTTCGAAAGTTTCACCCAAACCGAATATTCCTCCGCTGCATACCATTACATTTGCACCATCAATCATGGCCAATGTTTTTAGCTTTTCATGGTAGGAGTGTGTTGTGCAGATCTTGTCGAAATAATCATTTGAGCTTTCCAGATTGTTATGGATTCTGTCGACTCCTGCCATTTTAAGCATCCTGATTTTTTCCTCATCTAAAAAGCCAAGAGATACACATAGCTTAATGTCATCATATTCATCAGTCAATTCATTTATCAGATTGTATAACTTTACAAATTCCTCATCGCTGACGGATTTGCCTGATGCAACATAGGATATTCTTTTAATTCCCGTATTGTATAATGTCAGTGTTTTTTGTCTTAACTTGTCAATGGGCATCAGAGGATAGATGTCAATGTCAGTGTCATGATGTTTTGACTGTGCACAGAAGACACAGTTTTCACTACACTTTCCGCTTTTTACATTAATGAGGCTACATGCATCAAAACTATTTCCACAAAAATGTTGTCTGATTTCATTAGCGTGATTTGTCAATTCATTTAATGGAACTTCAACCAGTTTCAATGCATCTGCTTTACTAACATTGTAATTATTCAACACGTTATTTTTGAGCTCAATTAAGTTTGACATTTTATGTAAAAATCCCCTTCTTTTTTAATCATGCCCTTGCTGATTAGGCTGTCCAGATTCCTGTTGATTTTCTCATCGAAGTTTTTGCTTCTGTATCTGGCCAATTTTTGTTTTATTTCCTCAAAAGTGGCCTTTTTATCAATTGCATCATAGACGATTTTTTCAAATGGTGTTAATGAGAATATTATGTCAGTCAAGGCATCTTCCGCTTCAATCTCACCACCAAACATCCAGAAATCATCAGTGGCTTTAACGTTAAGCTCATCTTCAAGAACATCAATCTTGTTTTTAAGCCTGTCCAGGTGAGGATAATTGGCAAGTCCATATTTATGTTTGGATATTCTTGAGAGGAACTCCTCATAGGTTTTATCCAAATCAATCTCGGCAGTGTCAAATGAATCAAGCACGTACACGTAATCGTCAATAACAAGAACCGCCCAGTAGGTATCTGTGTCCTCATTATATTCAATCCTGTCAAATTCATTCACGTTCCAGTTATGATCCATCAGGAAATTCCTCACAAACTCTGCATCAGAAAGACTGTCATAAAGTCCGAAGACATATGAGTCGCCGGCAATCTGTTTGGAAATCACGTAGGTGTCTTCGATTTTGGAAATGTTCAGGCCGTATTTTGAGTTGTTCGGATTTCTCATGTGCTTTTTTACAAGTTTTGTGACAGTCTCGTCATCGGGTTTCTGCCGGTATCTGGCCAACAGATGTATTTTTTCATCATATGTGGCCAATACCAAATAATCATCATCTCTTTCAAGGATTTGTGGAACTTCATCCAGATTCCAATCGATTTCAACCAGAAAATCCCTGATGAATATTGCATCTTCCAGGTTGGATGTTTTAGCGTAGGTTCTGGAGCCTTTAACGATGGAACATGACCTCTTGTTTTCACGAATATATTTTTCACTCATTGAATAACTATTGGCTGTCGTCGGTAAAAAATATTATTGAAAAACTGCTTTTATAAGATAATCCTTTAACAAGCATTGGCTACTATTTTAGCTTAAAATACCAAAAAAATCTAAAAGAGTCATGCTCACATCGGTAAGTAGGTGAGAGCCATATGAAACATCCAGATTTTTTTTGTTTTGATATATAAAAACAGATGAACTGATGAGCCAAGTCCCTGAATCACCAGAGGTCATATAATTAAATTGAGGTCTGTGCAGTGCACCAGCCCGAAAATAGCCAGAGTGAAAGCTGATGAAACTATTATGGATACTTTGCGGTTGTGGCTAATCTTATATAATACACAAAGGAAAAATGCAAGCAGTATGAACTTGAACAATTCTTCCGCCATTAGGGCAAATATGAAATTTCCAATGTCAGTGCCTAAATTGACGGATGCGACCGGAAGGCCTGTAAATACAAGCACATAACTCATAACAGTAGAGTATACTATATATGCTGCCGCCATCATCACCGCCCATTTCAAGTCATTCAAACGTGGCTTTTGAAATATTGCTTTATAATCCCAGTTAAGCAAATAAAGAACAGGAACCAGCAAAATAATACAGAATAAGAATCCGCTCAGAATAGGTGTTGCTGTGATGATGTATGTTCTGTATCCCAAAAGAAGTGCAAACAAAAGCAGAATCCATGATGATTTTGACAGTTTCGGGTTATTGTTGTAGAATGGAATATCCATTCGCTTGTTTTCGAAATTAAAAAAATCTATGTCTATAATATAACTTTTGGTATTGAATTTAATAATGTTTTAGATAAAATGTATTAAAAATTTTAGGCTCTGTCAAAAAGTTAGTTGATTGAATTTTCTTTCAAATTTTTTCTACTTTTTTCTAGGGATTTTGTTTTTTCCATTAAACTTTTAGAAATGTTTAAATACTTGGTATGGTTGTATTACTAGGTTATTTTTTACACTTG
>JAFUIW010000089.1 GCA_017473945.1 Methanobrevibacter sp.
CTTATTGAGCGAAGGTTATTTTCGGCCAGCCTCTTGTGCATTTCGTTTTTTAAGGTTATGGCATCCAAGTTTTCAATGGGATTGCACAATAGATTCAAGTCATTTGCCAATTTGGTTGCCAATATGACTCCATCTTCAGTTCCTGGAACAATAACTAATGGATCAAGTTTTTTAACCATTTCAAGAGTTTCTTCATATGTGTCCTTTTCATAAATCAGATCGTAATCAGCATTTATCAAATTGTATCCATTTCTGACTTCTTTTAAATGCATCTCTGCTTCCTCAGTATCACTAAAGGCATTCATTTCCAAAATAACTTGATTGCAATTTCTGTCAATTATGTCCTGAATATAATTAATTCCTGTAGATTTGCATTGAACAACAACAATATTTCTCATAAATAATCTTCCCTGTCAAATTTTCATCTCTGCTACTTTATATTATATTATAATTTCATATATATTTCTTTTAGCTATACTGCTAAAAACTTAAGATTTTTAAACAATATTGTCTAATCAATAGATAAACTAAACAAACATGTATAACATTAAATATTTCTAACAATATAAATTACAATCATGTCAAGAACTTACCTTAAATTCAAAAGTATCAACAGGGAAGATGAGGAGCAAACAATATTGAGAATTTTGAAAGAGAACAAATACAAAAAAAGAGAATCCCAAGGAGAGGAATATTATCAACACGGATCCGGAATAGTCACATCTCCACAGTTAATTAAATACACATTTGAAAATGATATGATTGTAATAGAATCATGGGTTAGGGACTTTGGACTCCTAGGTGAATCCAGTTTAGAAGGTTCCAGCCAAATATTTGCTAAAAGATCAGCTAAAGGAGCATTAAAAAAAATTCAGGAAGGGTTGGGATTAGAAATTATTGAACAAGGAACTTTGTAATGACTGTTTACAGATGAACAAATCTTAATATTAAAAGATATACTTGAATGTATGGGGGCGGTTTTAATAATTGGGCCTAATGGTGTGGTAAACAACTACTGATAGTCAGTTTGCTAAAACAATAATTGATTGCAACATCCTACATTAGGCAAATCATATATTGGACTGGTAGATGTGGATTCATTGTTATTATGGATTGGGAAAACCATTATTGATTTATGAATAGTTTTATATAGTTTTAATTTAAGACTTTTGAATGTCTAATAATGTAAAATTGATTTTTATAATCATAAATTGAGGAGCAAATTACCATGAACTTTTCTAAACTATTTGAAAAAAATGAAGAAACAGAATTTACAACATTTCCAAGAACTTTTGAAGGCTATGCATGGTACAAGCCAATCATTGTTTTTATATTGGCTAGCATAATAATGTTCGTTGTTGGGGTGCTAATGTCACTTGTTACTTCCCTAGTATTTGGGCTTGATTTTTTAAAATTTGTTTTTGGTGGTGGAATTGACGGATTGAACTCTGCAATGCCAATAATTTTTTCTGATTTGTTAATATTTATGTTTGTTCCGGGATTATATCTTGCATCAAAAATTGTTAACGACAGGCCATTTTCTTCATATGCCTCTTCAAGGGGAGGATGGAATTTCAAACTTTATCTTAAGGCATTAATCATTCCAGTAATATTGTTTGTAATCTTCCAATACATTGATCTTACTATTAATGGAGCAAATGCCGGTACTTCTCAAGTATCAATACTATTCTTGATTGTACTTTTTATTACTATCCCGCTTCAATCTATTGCTGAAGAATTCATGTTTCGTGGAATTCTTATGCAAACATTGGGATCATGGTTCAAAATACCTATTTTGGCTGTAATTATTCAAGCTATAATATTTGCACTAGCACATGGATACAACAGTTTCGGATTTGTTGAAATGATAGTCTCCGGTCTTGTTTTTGGATTCTTTGCCTGGAAGACAAATGGTATTGAAGTAAGCTCTGCACTTCATACTGCGAATAATTTTTGTGTAGGTTTCTTCGTCATGTTGGGACTTTATACATCAACTTCATCCCCTCAGCTGAATAGTGTTTTATCAGTAATTGTTTTTGAAATACTGCTGTGTATTCTAATGCACTATTTAGGTAAGAAAACCGATTGGTTCGGTGAAATCCCTGAAAACTCATAAAATACATGATTATTCAGTTTTGGATAATCTCTTTTTATTTTTTTTCATTAAATACTCTATTTTAAATCAATAATCAAATTAAAAACTGATGTTTAATTAAATTTTATAGAATCATGTTGAATTGTTAATAATTACATTGTAAAAGATTATTACTACAAGTAATGAAATGGGCCCGACGGGAATTGAACCCGCGACATCAAGGTTAAGAGCCAAGCGCTCTGCCAGACTGAGCTACTGGCCTCCATTTAAAATTTTTAAAAATAACAATAATATTTTACATTTCACCATATTTAACTATTTTGTTTTGAAGATATTATAAATCATTGACTAGATGGTTTAATGTAATTTTGGAAAAATGATTTGATTGTAAAGAAAGGTAACGGATATTTTTTTGATTGGAAACAGTTTGAATGAAATGCAGTAAAGATTCTCATTTGTGGACATACGTGTTTTGCATGTGGGGGGGATAATATTTAATATTTAAAAACTAAATTATTATTATGAAAAAGTTTTTGAGTGTTGCATTAAAATTCCAATGGAAAACAATAGTAATTATTTTCATTTTGATAGTTATTCAGACATTCTTTCAAATGGAAATAATTGACTTGTTCAGTGCTGCTTTGACAGGAGTTAAACAACAAAATTCCGGTTTGATTTTAAAATCAGGATTATACATGTTGCTGTATACTGTCATTTCAATGATTGCTATTTATGCTGTTTCTTTTATATCAACAAGGGTGGCTTCAAATGCAGCATATACTGTACGTGAGAAAATCTTTCATATTCTGATGAACTTGCCTGATGAGGAAATTGCCAACTTTAAAATTTCAGGGCTTGTTACACGGTCAACCAGAGGGATGGCCTCAGAACAGGGATTTATTGTGATGATACTCTGTCAATTAATGCTTGTTCCGGTTACATTAGTAGCGATTCTATATGAAATAGCATTGATTGATGGGACTTATGCATTATTCTTCTTAGGATTTGTCGGTGTTCTTTCTGCAATCGTAATTTGGAGAATGAAACAAATTGTAGAAATATTTTTCAGGGCTAAAAAGACATATGGGAAATTAAATCTGATGTTTCTGTCCAAAATCAATAATATTGCCAACAGGATTCCATTTAAAAAACAGGAGAATGATGCTGAATTTGAAGAGGCATGTGAGAATTCCTATGATAAGAACGTCACATATATTAAAAGTCAATATTACCTTGGACCAGTGTTATTGTGGGGTTTATATGCTATTGTTTTGGTCACTTTTGCAATGATTAATTCAGGATACACCATAGGCTTTGAAACTGACAGTGTAGTTGATTCATTTATTATTCTTATATATGTTGCCTACTTCGTCAGTACCTTGACATTTGTCCCAGCATTAATTGATAGGTGGCCACGTGCATATGCAACTTCTGTGCGTTTAGAGGAAGTCTTGAATCTGGAAGATAAAGTCATTAAATCTAAAAACACAAATGTTACTCCAAAAAGAATAGAAATTGTTGAAGAGGATATTGATCAAGAGGAAAAAGGTCTATGGGCTGAAAGAAAGGACATATTCCAAAAATTCACTGAAATATTAAGGGAAGATAGGATTAAAGTAATAATATCAATGATTTTACTCATGATATCCACATTGTGTATGGTTTATGCTCCTAAAGTTGCAGGAAAGACTGTAAATTTATTGAGTTCAAATGTGAATTCATCTAACGATATTGCCATTTACACTAATCTTGCCTTGCTTTTGGTATTATATTCTGCAGGGTATCTTCTTAAATTAACTCCAAAGAGAGTCATGGGAGCTACTGGTGAAAAAGTCGCCTATAATTTAAGAATGAAATTATTCGATGGACTTGAGGCTGTAGGTTCCGGATTCATTCAGGAAAATTCAAAGGGTCTTGTACTGTCCAGATTAAACAACGATGTCATGAACATCAGGGAGTTCGTTTCTTCTAAAATTTCTGAAATTTATGCCCAAATCCTATCAATAATCCTTGTAGCGGTATTGATGGTGATGACAGACTTTAGATTGAGCTTGATATATCTGGTGATATTGCCGATTTATGTCATTAGCTTTTATTTATGTGATTATAAATCTAAAGCCCACTACGATAATCATCAAAAGCATTTGGGGCGATTGATGAGCTATTTTGAAAGGGGACTGTCAAATCGTGATTCATTCCATGAAAAAGGGTTTAAAAAAATCAACCAAACTGTAATTGGTTATTATACAAAATCTAGAAACGTTACTAATATTATGGAGCCAGTTACAACCCTTTTAACAAATGTAAGTAATATAACTGTTTATATGGCAGGTATTTACTTTTTATCAGTTAATGAAATACAGTTAGGAACTCTATTGGCGTTTATCATGTATGGACAGTTAATGTCTAAACCTATTAAAAAGCTAAGCACATCTATGGCTACTATTGAAACTGCATTTTCAAGCATTAAAAGGATATTTGCGATCATTGACTATAAAAAAGAATAATAATTGAATTTTAATCATATTGGTCTCGGTGCAAGTTTAATTATTTTTGCATTGGGCTTGAACTTTTTTTTGAATCTTATAGATGCATTGACACATAAATTAAATTATTTAAACTTTTGTGCATGAATTCTCCGGATTTAGTAGGAGAGGTTCAAAAAAGTGATTTTGTTAATTTATTTAAATATAAAAATTAATAATTATTAGTTAGACAACTAAATTTTAGGGAAAATGACATGAAATTTGAAAATAAAAATGGATTAATAACTCTAATAATACTTATATTGGCTTCTGCGGTTACATTAATATCACAAAGTATTGTAACAACAAGCTTGCCTTATTATATGCAGGATTTTTCAATATCTTCTGCAACTGCCCAATGGACATACTCAGTATTTCTATTGGTGCTTGGAGTAATGATTCCTCCAACTGCATACATTACAAAAAGATTTAAAATCAAAACAATATTGGTTACCTCACTCATATTGTTTATTATTGGATCAGTGCTTTGCTTTTTATCAACTAGTATGGAAATATTGATTGTTGGCAGAATACTTGAAGCTATGGGAACAGGTATTTTAATACCGATTGGTCAGATATTGATTTTTAGAATCATGCCTGAAGAGAAATGGGCATTTTTCATGGGGTTGATGGGATTTCTTGTTGGAATAGTGCCTGCAATGGGACCTACATTTGGCGGAGTTATTGTTGATTTGTTTAATTGGAGAGTTGTATTTGAAATTTTAGCGATAATAGGTGTGGTAATTTTAATTTTAGCAATAATCTTTGCAAACTTTGAACTTGAAACTGAAGATTATCCTTTGGATGTTGCATCATTAGTATTGTCAATACTATTTTGTGTAGGGTTGATGATTGGATTTTCGAATATTGCCGAGTATGGGTTTAGCATAATTTATGTAATCTTGCCAATAATCGTTGGTATAATTACCTTAATAATATTCGTTAGGCGTCAAAAGAGAATTGAAAAACCGCTCATTAACTTAACCGTGCTGAAAAACAAATATTTTGTATATGGGACTGTTTTTGCAGCATTGCTCTACTTTATGATGTGTGGAATTAATGTGATGGTGCCCTTATTTGTTCAAAATGTTGCATATTACTCTTCAACAGAATCAGGACTAATATTGTTTCCAGCGGCAATCATCATGATAGTGTTTAATTTCATAAGTCCAGTATTGGCTGATAAGATTGGAATAAAGCCTGTTTTAATTGCTTCATCAATTATGAATATTATTGGATTTGCTTGCATGATGAATTATAATATGAATTCTTCATTCGAATACCTATTAATTACTCAGCTAATTAGAGGAATTGCTTGTGGACTGGGTTTATCCCCTGTGATTACCTGGGCAATGAGTGTTGTTGCAGAGGATGTTGAGGATGCAACTGCAATTAACAATACTGTCCGTCAGGTTATAGGTGCCATCGGTTCATCAGTTACTGTTGTGATAATGCAGATATTGGCAAATGGGAATATCACTCATAATCAGATTTCTGTTAACTCATTTAGCATGACTTCTTTAGTGATGATATTAATAACTGTAATTCTATTGATAATAACAATACTGTTTATTAAAAATAAAAAGGATATAATGGATGTAGGGTAATTTGGATTTCAAAGGTTAAATTTAACATTATTGTGCAAAACTTCTCCGACTTATTTAAGCCGGAGAGTTTCATACAATGTTTTATCTATTTTTTTAAGTTATTTGAATTTGTTTTCAATATTTCATATATACTTTCGGCGCCGATTATGTCGTCACTGGAAACATCCCATGAACTTGGGTAGAGGATGAATGGTCTTGACTGTTCACCGCCAACACCACCGTGGCTTCCGACGAGCTCTTCAAATGCACAGACTTCATTGGCAACAGGGTCATAGAAACTGATTACCAAAATATCTGGAGTGTGATCAAAGTTACTGTTCCTTTTAAGGTGTCTTACGACATTTTTGCCGTAACCTTCCAGAGGATTTTTACCTTCAATTTCATCTGAATCCAGATAATAGGTACCTTCCAATCCGATTGCCATGTCTCCTTTTTCCTTTGACCTGACCAGAATGAATCCGACATATTCATTGTCAACGATTCCTGGAAGCAGATTTGGGAATTTGCTTGTTATCTCTTCATATGTTAGTCTGTGAGTCCATTGGGTCAAATAGATCATGGCCAGGTTTCCTGAAGCCAAAATGATTACTTCAGATTCTGACAGTTCGTCCTTTTCGTTAACCTCTTTGTTTCTAATCTTGTTGGTTCTTTTCTTGAAGCCTTTAATCTGTTTATTGAATGGTATGAATGTTTCGGAGTTGTGGTCTTCATTGGATGACATTTTAGCATAAACATGCATGTCATGTGGCAACAGTCCTTTTACGAAGTCTTCAAAAGTTTCACCATATCTTTGGGTGAATGTTGCACCGTTTGTCTGACCGTGGTCTGACTGGATAACAAGTTGATAATCCCTTTTTGCATATTTTTCAGCTTCAACCAGTCTACCAATTTGTTTGTCCATACCTTTAAGAGCGTAAAAGGAGTCCTTGTCCCTGACACCTGAATGGTGAGCGATTTCATCATAACCAAGATATGTTGAGTATGCTATATCAACATCTCCAGTCATCATATCTCCAATCAGTGTGTAAGTGTTAATTTCTCTCATGAAAACATTTGTTCCTGCCCTTACAGGAATGTATACGATTCCACGTTTTATTCTAGGTCTTATATTTCTGATTGAATGGGTAATCTGTGAGGAAATCTCCAAAAGCATTTCCCAGAAAAACAGGACGATAATCCTTGCAAAATTACTAGGATTTGAAAAAACTGAAAACCATGCCTTGTTATATAACTTTTGAACATCAACGATTTTACTTAATGTAAAAATTACATTATCAGTATCTCCTGAAAACAGGTTGGATCTGCTTGCTCCGTTATCTACAAGCAATCCATTACCGTTTGTAATTCTTTTTTCGATTTTAATCACATTTTCAGGTCCTGAACATTGCATCATTTGATTGCCATTGGATTTTTCAATCCATCTGAATGCTGTGATTCCCTCATTGTTTCCATGTAGGATTCCTGCCTGACTTGCACCTGTTTGTGATGACAGGTCAGTTTCCCACTCTCTTAATATATGGGATTTATCTTCAATCAGTTTTTTGGTATTAGGCATGTCTCCCTTTTCGATAGCTTCACATAATACATTTTTTGCAAGTCCGTCGATTTCAACTATGATGACGCCAGGATAATCTTTAACGTCACCTTTTCGATGTTTTTCTGCATCTCTTAAGACTGCTCTGTAATATGTACTTTCATCATCTGCTGTTAGGATAAATGACAGTACTGTAGTAATCACTGCCATAATCAATGGAACAAGAATCAGTCCCCATCCACCAATCTGGTAATCTACAGTTCCCTGTAAAAGCACTAGAATCAGTCCATTTAGGACAAGTGAACCTACACCAAAGGTTAAAACTAAAAATGGCATTAAAATCCTTGTTAAAAGAGGCCAGAAAATGGTATTTACTATACCTAATAGTAATGCTAAAACCAGTGCTGCACCAAAGCTGTTAATGGAAAAACCAACTCCTAAAAAATTTGCCAAATATAAACCGATTGCATTACCTATAAAAACTACAATTGTTCTATATGTTGTTTTCTTCCACGAAATCTTTTCTGTACTAATCTTCTCACTCATAAACTACCTCCTAGATAATTGAAATATAAAATGAATTTTAATACGTTATGTTATATTTTATAATTTATGGTTAATATATGTACTAAAAAAAGAATAAATGCAATGTTTTAAACGTCATAAAAAAATAGAGTAAAGGTTTAGATTTAAACCTTTATCACAAATAAATTAACACCTTCAACTATTAATGATGCTCCCATTAATATTGGAGCTATGATTGGGTTGTCGATGGTTAAAACACCAAGAGCAATCATAACAATTGCTAAGATTATCATTAAAATTGAAAGGATTTTTGAAATTTGATCTCCTGCAAATAATCCTGCTATGCCCATTAAAATCATTAAAAATCCTATGATATAAAATTGGAAAGCAATTATTATTGGTATTGCAAAGATATTAGTTGTTAATATGAATCCTAATATTGCAGCCAATATTCCGGATATTATAAGAAGACCGCCCATACCTGTGCCGCCAAAAATTCCTGTAAGTATTGAAAAAATACCTAATAGCAGGAAACTTATTCCTAATAAAGTTGAAGCTAGGGCAGTGCTGAAAACAGGAGCAACAATAAATATTAATCCTAATATTGTTGATAATATACCCAAAATTTGATTGTTGTTCATTTTTTTCACCTTTAAGTTTTTTTTCTAAAATTAAAATTCAATTTTATATTAGATATGAATTTCAATATATTAATAAATGTTTTTATTATTATTAAATCATTATTGTTTGATTATATTTGTCAAAGAGAATGTTTGTTCTATTTTTGTAAAGAATTATCTGGTTTAAATGATGTTTTAAAAGAAGTAAAGGAATCATTTACAACCTTTCTACAAATTATTTTTAAGGAAATATTAAACAGTTTCTATTTTTTGTAATTTTTTCTCATTTTAATTTCATTTTAAAATGATATGGCTCTCAAATATCACTTTTCATGCGTCCACCAATACCTTTTACATATTCCTCAACATAATCTTTATCTTCTTTGTTAAAAAGTGAGTATCTGAAAGTGAAATTCATCAATGAATCATTTATCTGAGTAATATTGGTTATTTTCACATCAATGACTGGCTCGATGTTTTCAAACATTTTAATCAGGAATTTTTCGTCACATCCTGAAGGCAGCTGGACGGTCAAATCAAAGTTTTCCAGTTCAAGATTGTCCTTTTTCCATTCAAATACTTCCTTTTCGGACAATATGTCTACATTGGAAATTTTTAATGTAATTTCATCATTGCTTTTTAATGTCACGCATTTTGCAGTGACATTTTTTACAATACCTACATGTATCTTTTCAGAATATAAATCTTTTAAACCTACTTCGCTGCCAATTAATTTTGTCAATACATTGGCTTTTTCACTTAACATGCCTATTGCTCTATCTGAACGAATCAACGCCTCTTCACGTTCATCCATATGGCTTGATGATTCCATTATATTTTTCACGAAGGCCTCTTCCTTGCCGTCCTCGATTAATTTGGACAGGTATATTCCCTCATTAATTAATGTTTTTCGAGCATATTCGGTTTCCTTGTTATTTTTCTGGATGGAATAGTAAAGGTAAGGATTTTGATATACGATACGACTAACCATATCAAGCATTATGCTGTAGACTGGACTTGAAAATGACCTTGACCTTTTGACATTTATATTCAACTTCCTCATTGTTGAAGCCAGTGTGATGAATGAAAAGTGGGTCAGGCCCTGAACGATGCTCATGTACTTGTCATGCTCCTGTGGGGTTGTTATGACAATTTCACATTCTGATTCAATCAGATATTTTTTAACACGATCCAACCAAGTGTTTGCTCTGTTTTCAATAGGAGTCAGGACAATAATTTGCCTTTTGATTGAAGGAACCCGTGGACCGAACATTGGATGGCATGGCAATATCTCCACATTTTCAGGAGCATATTCATTTAGGGCTTTGGCGGCTTCCGTTTTAACACTGCAGACATCCATCAATAGGGACCCTTCCGGCGCATGAGGAGCCACTTGCCTTATTGTTTCTACCATGTGCTCTATGGGCACACAGAAAATCACAATATCAGAATTTTGCACTGCCTCAATGTTATCTGTGTTAAAATCAACGTTCAGTTCCGCTGCAACTTCCCTTAAGGAAGTTTCATCAGGGCTTGTTATGGTAATGTTAAAATCATTGTTTAAATGTTCTGCTATCCATCTGCCGAATCCTCGTGTTGCACCAATAATGGTCATGTTTTCCTTTTGAATCATTCTAAACTCCCTTGTCAATTGATTGTTATTCTGTTATAAATTACAATTAAGATATTGGCTATGAGTAGGCTTTAATGTTGATTATTGATTAATAGTAATTAAAGTACTGTTCAATGCTAATACTCTGGTATAATCTATTTCTCTATTAAATTCAGTCTCATTTTTAAAAGTGAAATCAGCACTTCTTTCAATACCTAAATCCTTAATATACATTTTGATTGACTTTTCATTAACTTCCAATAGGATATCAATTGTGTCAAGTTTATCATTTGTCTCGATAATGTCTTTAAGAAATTCTTCTAGGGATAAGCAAGCACAATCAGAAATTGTATCATTGTTTAACTTGTTTTTTATTAAGGATACTAATCCATTTACCTCATCACAACTGGCGTTAATAGTGTATTCCAAAACATTGTCTCCAGGGGTTTTATTCATATAAACTCCATGATACTCTCCGTTGGACTTTTTATTTAAGTATTTGGAATAAATGACTATTCCAATCATTGTAATTACTCCAACGCAGCATGGAGTAATCCAAACAGCATTTGAACCGATTATTGGTGGTAAAATTATTAACATCATTATTACCAGTATCAAGTTGAAGAATAGTGAAACAATATTTGCGATTTTGTTTTTTTGAATAGCTTGAGTATAAAATATGTAGAAAAATACAAATCCGAGGGTTAAATAGTACAATCCATATAATCTAAGTGCATTTGTAACAATCCCGATATATTGTTCTTTCACAGAATATAATATTACTATGAGATTTGGGAAGATGACTAAAAGCGCTGTAAAAAATACGCTGACAACCAATAGGAACCTAAATGAAACCTTTTTCAAAAATTCGATTGCAGTATAATCTTTGTCCTGATGGTAAACTGATAAAATTGGGGATGCTGTTTGTACCAATCCAATGAAAAATATTGATATTATAAGCAGTGTATTTGTACAAATTTGTTGTGCAATCAATCCGTCGGTACCCATTAGGGAAATAATGACTCCATTATAAACTAATCCCGTTATTGTTAAATATATTTGGGTGGAAGCTCCTCCAAAACCTGATTTACAGATATTAAAGAAATCCTTTATATTTGACAGGAGTTTGACTTTAACAATTTTTAAAGTCCTGTTTGACTTGAAGAAATATGTAGCTATGTAAAGGGATCCTCCCATGAAACTCATTGCAGTAGCTAAACCGGAACCTGCCATACCCATATTGAAGTAATAAATTAAGATTACGTCAAATACAGGGTCTATAATGCTTGCAATTATCAGTGCTGTGGATGTGAATTTAGGCATTCCGTCAGTTCCAACAAAATAGAACATGCAGAACATAAAACAAAAGAACGGCACTCCCAATATATACATTCTGAAATAATCTAATGCATATGTGTTTAAATGTGCTGAATTTGATAAAAATCTGATTATATTTTCAGGAAACATCAATCCAATTACAGTTATGATTATTCCTATAATCAATATTGACATTACTGATGTCGTAAAAATCTTGTTAGCTTCATCTTCATCGAATCTTGCCTTGGCGGAAGCACAAATCAAACTTCCGCCCAATCCTATCATCCAACATAATAAATTGACAAAGCATATTAATGGAAACATAATCTGCAGGCCTGAAAGTGAATCAACACCTATGAGTGCTGAAACTATCAAAGCATCTACAACCACTGCCATGTTACTTGCAAATATGCTCAAGACTGTTGGAAAGAAGTATTGCCAAAATTTACTTTTAATTATTTTATTATTTCTTTCATATTGCATTAAATTAGCTCCTTATTATATTTTGAAAAATTCCAAGTTTATTAAATTATTTATAAACATGGATAAATATTTTTTATTTGTTTTTGGCCATTCAAAACCAAGTTCTGATAATATTTTCAATGTATATTCTGTATCTGCAGGAAGATATACGTCCTCATCGTTTAATATTGTAGTGAGACCGAACATTCCTTTTTGTTTTGATTCATCTTTTAGAATCTCCATTAATGATTTATCGAATGCTTCGTCGTCAACTATTTCCATATTTAAGTTCAATTCATTGAAAACGTCAACTAATTCTTCATAAGTAACTCTTTGATGGGTAGCAGGATGGAAAACGATGTTGTCTTTTGGTGTTTTTGCAAGCATTACAATAGATTTTGCAGTCAAATCGATAGGGCTGAATTCCATTTTGTCCTGTGCCATGGATTTTGATATTTTTCCAAGTGTGACAAATGACTTTAAGGCGTTCATGAACGCATTTGTTTCATAGTTTATTTGGAATTTACCGTCATAACTTCTAGCCATCAAGTTTCCTACTCTCATTATTTTCACATCTGTATTGTCATTAATAGCTGATTCGAAAACTGCTCTTTCAGCTAAAAATTTACTTTCGACATATTTGTTACTGATGTAATCTTGACCTATATAAAGCTCATTTTCATGAAGATAAACTTCATCTGTCATGTTTTCAACACGAATACCTGCAACACTGACGGTTGAGATTTGAACAAATCTTGCATTTTTTTCTTTTGCAAATTCTAAACAGTTTATTGCTCCATCTAGGTTAATATCTTTGATTTCACTGCCGTGAGCAAAGTGTTTTACATTAGCAGCACTGTTGATGACTGTATCTATATTTGTGGATTTGAGCTTATTAAAGTCATCAGGACTTGTTATGTCCCCTTCAATAAGATGTAAACGGTCACTGAATTTGGCAAAATCATCTTCGAAGTAATAATTTAGGAGTTCGTTTAATCTCTCTTCAATTGTTAAGTCCTTTTTAGATCTGATTAAACAGTAAACATTACCTTTTTCATTTTTAAGTAATTCCTTAAGTATATGAATTCCTAAATATCCAGTAACACCGGTTAACAGGATGTCGCCTAATCCGTCATCATATTTTCCTTTCTTGAATGAATCGATATTGTTTTTAGCCAATAAATCATCTATTTTGTCGTAATTATAATTATCATTGTCATTATCTTCGGATTCTTGCTGTGTTGATAGGATAACTTGTGCTAAGGATTTTGGAGTTGGATTATCGAATAAATCAGCATATGTAATAGTATATCCTTCATTTAATGCTTTATAAATAATTTTAATTACAAGCATTGAGTCTCCACCCATTTCAAAGAAATCATCGGTGGTACTGACTTTTGTAACTCCCAGAAGTTCTTCATAGCATTCAACTAAAAATGATTCTACTTCATTTTCAGGAGCAACATATTCTCCTCCTAAATTGCTTAAATCAACTTCAGGCAATGCACGTTTGTCAATTTTACCATTTACATTTAATGGAAGTTCATCCAGTTTAACTACAAATGAAGGAACCATGTAATCGGGTTTGCGAGCATTGACATATTCACGAATATTATTTCTAAGATTATTTTCATCAGCTTCGTCAGATACAACAACATAAGCTACTAATTCATTATTGCCATTATTGACTGTAGTTTGAACGGTGACGTCTTCGACAAAGGATATTTTCCTAATTACTGATTCTACTTCAGGAAGTTCCACACGGTTTCCTCTGACCTTGACTTGGCTGTCTTGACGGCCCACTATACTTAAAGTGCCGTCAGGCAGGAATCTTACCATATCTCCAGTAGCATATATGCGTTCATAACTTTCCAAATCATCAAACGGATTGTCAAAGAATGCTTTTGCATTGACTTCTTCACGATTTAGGTATCCTAAGCTTAATTGTTTTCCTGCTAAATATAGTTCACCTACTGCTCCTATCGGGACACGACGATGCTGGTTATCCAAAACATATCCTTTAACATTGCTTATGAATCTTCCAATACTGGATGTGTGTATACGTTTGTTTGCAAATATGCTTGTGGATATTGCCAAGTTTTCTGAAGGACCGTATGATTCAAATGGTCCAATTGAATCCGGAGCATTCAATTCGCCTAATTTCATTCCTCCGAAACATAGGAGTTTAATTGAAGTGTCCATACCACTTTCTGCAAACAATTTTCCCACTTGGCTGGTAATGAAAGTGTGGGTACAATTATGTTCTACGAAATACTCATTAAGGGAACCTAAATCCAATCTGATTTCTTCAGGAACTATATATAATGCACCACCAGTAATGACTGGGGAATATAATGCATGGGTATGCATATCAAACACATAAGAACAATGCATTCCATAAACGTCCTCAGATGTGAAGTTAGTTTCTGTCACATACCATGACACGAAATTATTCAATGATCTTCTAGGAGTTAATGAACCTTTAGGAGTACCTGTGGTTCCACTGGTATATAATACACATGCAACATCGTCTTCCATAATGTCAGCGGTGTTTAAATGGTTTAAGCTACCAATATCTTCCTTAAAGATATGGGAAATGTTTAAAATAGCTATGTCCAATTCATTTTCTGAAATTATTCTAGCAATTTTTTCTTCTGATTCGTCGCTTACAATAACTGCCTTGGAGTTGGAATCAGTCAACATCAATATGATACGTTCGTCTGGATATGTTGTTTCAATAGGAACATATGCTCCACCCATTGACAGAACACCAAGACTTGTCAATAAGAAGAGTTCTGAACGTGGAACAAACAGGGAAACAAAGTCTTTATGTTTAATTTTCATATCTGTTAACTCATTTGCAATCTTATCTGCAATGAATGCTGATTGTCCGTGTGTATATGATCTGTTTTTATATCCCACTAAAGTTTTATTTTCACATTCAGGTAAATTTTCATTGAATGCATCTAAAATGTCTGAATGTTTGAATTCATATTCGGTTTCATTATAAATGTCTAAAAGTTTCAAATCGGATTGGGATATATAATTTATCTCTGATAAGTTATCCACATTGATAAAATCACGTAAAATTAATTTAAATGATTCAGCTATACGTTCTATGAATTCTTTGGAGTATTTGTCAGAATAGATTATTTCTAAACTGTATTGATTAGCTTTTTGAACAACGTCAACTTCAAGATTAGCTATGAAATCATTCATATCATGAATTATTTCATTCTTGACCCGTTTATCGAATGTATTTTCATCATAAGTGACATCTCCTTTAATAAACCAATCAGGTTTAAATTGGAAGAGGATGTCTGTATTGATGTCATATTGGTTGGCCAATAATCTGAATGGGTAATAGTTATATCCTATTGCTCCATAAACAACATCAGACATGTAATCAATAAATGAGTCAATTTTTTGGTTTTTACAGTTAACTAATAATGGTAAAGTGTTTACAAACATTCCAATGGAGTTGAAATTGTTAAATCTGTCACGTCCATTTTCAACGATATTGAAGAATACATTTTCATCACCCATGAATCTAGAAAGAGTATATGCGAAAATACTGGTGAACAGGACGTTTTCACTAACTTCAGTTTTTTCTAAAAATTTACTAATGTCTGTATCTAAATCTAAAGTGTAATTTCCAGGCCCATCAGAACAAACACTGTCTAATAAAACACCTGATTCATCAATATCAGCTAACATTGATTCATAAAACAATCCAGCATCCTTAAATTCATTAGTTTCAGTTACTTGTTTGTTAAAAGCAGATACTTTTAAAAATGTCTCATCAAATTCAATGAATTCATGATTAAGAATCTTAAATAAGTCATGTTCGAATACGGAAGATGATAATCCATCAAAAATCAAATGGTGGAAGACAGCGAAAAGATAATATGCGTCGTCATTTTTAAGAATTAAAAATCTGCATAAGTTTTCATCTAAATCAAATGGTTTGCTTATCCATTCACGACCAAACTCGTCACTGACATCTGACTCGATAGTGATTGACGGTTTAGTACCTTTAATGAGGTATGGTACATCAAATTCATCGCTAATTCTCATATTTAAAATTGGGTGTACAATAAGCATTTTTTCTATAGCATCCACTAAACTTTCCACATCATATTTGTCTGGAATTGGGATATTTAATGGAATTAGATATGAATCAGTCTTTTTATTAGCAATAATGTCTAGGTAAATATTCAATTGAGATTCAGTTAGAGGACATCCATTTTCCAGTGAATACATATCAAGGTCAAAGTCAAATTCCATAATATTTTCTGCAATTGCCAATGGAGTACGTAAGCTTAAGATATCTGCAACAGTAATATTATATCCTTCAAGATATGAAACCAATTTGATTGCGGTTAATGAATCACCACCCATACGAACAAAGTCATCATTTAAACTAACTCTTTTTTGTTCGAATACCTTCTCGAAAGCTTCTATGATTAATTTTTCATCTTTTGTACTAGGTGCAAGATATTCAGCACGTAAACTACTCATATTTACTTCAGGTAACGCTCTTTTATCCACTTTACCATTAACATTCAAAGGAATTTTATCCAATTTAACTACAAATGAAGGAACCATATAATCTGGTTTAAGGTCACCAACATAATCGCAAATCAAGTCATTTAAGACGTTTTCTTCTTCATTTCCAACAACATAAGCTATTAGTTCACTGTTTGTCCCTTGTTTAACTGTCTGTACAGTCACATCTTCAACTTGTTCAATTTCTCTAATGACTGCTTCAATTTCAGATAATTCAACACGGTTTCCTCTTATTTTGACTTGGCTGTCACGACGACCAACAATACCTAAACTGCCGTCAGGCATTACTCTTACAATATCTCCTGTACGATATAATACTCCATAATCTCCACCATCAAATGGATTGTCCAGGAATGCATTTTGTGTTTCTTCTTCACGATTTAGGTAACCGTCAGCAACTTGATGGCCTGCCAAGTAAAGCTCACCAGCTGCACCTATAGGTACACGTCTGAATTCACTGTCCATCACATAAGCTTTGACATTAGAATTGCAAAAGCCCACTGATGAATAATCTAGTTTATCTGAATTGCAAATGGATGTGACAAATGCAAATGCTTCTGTTGGGCCATATGCATCAACCAATGTGTAATTTTCAGGGCTTTCAAATTCACCTAATTTTTCCCCTGCAACAAGCAGGACATCTAGTGAAGTTTCATCAACACTTTGCATGAATAACTTACCGACTTGGGTTGTAATGAATGCATGTGTTACATTTTGGTTAATGAAATAATTATTTAACTCATGCATGTTTAATCTGATATCTTCCGGAACTACAGATAGGCAAGCTCCTGCACACATAACAACGTTGATAACAAAACTGCTCACATCAAAACCAATACCTGAAAATAAAGCATAAACATCATTATTATTTAGATTATAGCTATTTATGTAAGATTCACAGACATTAATCACAGATTTCCTAGTAACTTTAACTCCTTTAGGAACTCCTGTAGTACCACTGGTATACAACATACATGCCAGATTTCCATAAACTACAGGTAAACTATCAAGTTTTCCAACATTTTCTTTAACTATTGGGGATATGTTTAAAATAGTGGCATCGGATAATTCTTTAGCACGTTCGTAAGTTTCATCACTTGCAATGATGACTTTGGAAGATGTATCATCAAGTATGAATTTTACACGATCATCAGGATGTTTTTCATCCAAAGGCACATAAACTGCACCTGCAGATAAAACACCCAATACGGAAAACATATAATGCTCACTACGTTCGGTTAAAAATGCAACATTGTCCTGTGGCTTGATACCTAAATCAACTAATTTTTCAGCAATTTTATTTGCAATGAAAGCACCTTGGGAGTATGTATATGATACATCTTTATATGTTACGAGTTTATTGTCAGGATATTTGGAAAGGTTGTCATTAAAGGCATCTAAAATATCTTTATAATCAAATTGATAATCAGTTTCATTAAATTCATCTAGAATCTTTATGTCGTCACTGGAAACATAATCTATTTCACTTAAATTGGTTTTATCCAATATTTGAGTTAAAATTTCTTTAAATGTATATGCAAAGCGTTTGGCAGTCTCTTGACTGTACCTATCGGAATGGTTAATCATGATGGAGTATCCATCTTCCAAATCATTTGCAATGCATGAAAATTCCCCAACGGTATCCAATGCATAATCTGTGCAAATCATATCATTGCCTATGAATGTGGTATCATTTAAATCAGCATTATATTCAAAGAAAATGTTATTGTTCAAGTTAAATTCACTGGCAAGTAATCTGAATGGATAAATACTGTTTGTCATTGAATCTAGAACCAAATCTGAGACATTGCTTAAAAATTCATTAACAGGAG
The DNA here is from genome assembly GCA_017473945.1 of Methanobrevibacter sp. Taxonomy (GTDB): domain Archaea; phylum Methanobacteriota; class Methanobacteria; order Methanobacteriales; family Methanobacteriaceae; genus Methanocatella. The sequence goes on from JAFUIW010000089.1 coordinate 18,699, forward strand.
CATTGCTGCAGTCAACAATCAAAGGAATAGTTCTGACAAAAATACCCACTGCATCTTGGACATAGTCTTCGTGACGACCGTGTTCCATTATATTGAAGTAAACCTTATCTCCACCAGTAAAACGAGAATAAGTATAAGCAAATACAGCATATAATAAATTTCCAATTGTTATTCCATTTTCATGTGCAAATTCTTCTAATTCTTCTTTAAATCCACGAATAGGTAGAATAACACTTCCATCTGAACCTCCAACATCACTTAATAATGTTTGAATGCCATCAATTTCTGAGAAATTGCGTGCATAGAACTCGTGTGCTGAATCATAGTTTGATTGGAATTTTGAGTCAAAGAAATCATAACTGCTGTAAACGAAACCTAAATCAACAGTATTGTCCAATTTATCATATAAAGCATCATTTAAGTCATTGATAATTACCGATAATGTGGTTGCATCACTTATAATATGGTGAATATCGAAAAATATTGATTTTTGCTCAGATGTATTGATAATATAAAAACGTGCGAGATTGTCATTTAAGTCAAAAGGATTTACTAAACTGGTGGTATCTGCACTGTCTACAATCTCAATTGTAGGATAAGAGTCACAAACAAAAAGTGGCATATCTACATCATCCAAGATGCGACCTTTCAAAATAGGGTGTTTGTCAATTAGACATTTGATTGCATTTTCAATTTCTTCAACTGATTTTGTTGATTCACACTCAACAGTACTGGATGTTGAATAAGCAACGCCTTTGTCATTCACTTTTTCATCAAGGTAAATTCCCATCTGTGGTTCGGACAAACAGCAAGCAATATTATCTTTAAATTTATAATTTGCAATGAATTTTAATTCATTTTTAATATTTTCAACAAATTCATTGTATTTGTCTCCAATATATGTGCCCATTGCATAAGCTCCGGCTACAAGATACATTTCATTAGAACGTGTAACATTTAAACTGATACCATGAAAATCACTATCATATACATCCATGTTAATCTCTTCGTTAGATGATAAATATTCATTAATGGATTTAAACATCTTGTTTTCAAATACAAACTCATTACTTAAGAAATTAAAAGTAACTGGGCAGTGTTTATATTCCAAATCACCAGTAGTATAAATCAAAGATGCATAATTCAGACCTAAATTATTAATGTCTTTAAATGCAGTTTTGAGACTGTAAACATCTCTTATCAATGAAATGCCATCATTATCTTCACTTACGTTAACAGGAACAGGATATTGGCTGGTAAACCAACCTATTGTTCTGTTGAGATTGGATATTGTATCATCACGGCCATGGGACTCACGATTGAAAATAATATCTTCATTAAAAGTCTTTTTATAGGCGCGTGAAATTGCCAAAGCCCAATATTCCTCTTCAGTCAGCATCAATAAATTATTTCTGTCAAAATCAATATCAACATTAAATGCATAAATGCTGGTTTTTCCTTTTATATTGGAATCGTTTAAAAGAGCATCCACTTCAAACCAATGTTCTTTTTCCTCTTCAGAAATATCAAATGCTAATTTTTTGACATCTTCAATCCAATTTTTATAGGGGTATGGTCTTAAAAGGTCTGTTTTTTTGCTTTTCACCAAACGATAATAGATATATGTCAAGTCAACAAGTAAGATGTTCCAGCTTACACCGTCAATAATCATATGGTGAATAATGAAAAGAACATAATCTTTATCGTGATAATGAATAAGATGGATGTCAATCAACTTGTTGTGAATATCTAATGATCTTATTGATTCAATGAAAAGAGTGTTAAATTCTTTATTCAAATCCGTAATAGTGAGTTCTTTAATTTCACATACACGAGTATCTAAGGGCAATATCTTTTGAATAGGATTTCCTTTATCATCTGTTTTGTAAACCACCCTTAGCATATCATGAACATTTGATAATTCATCAAAAGCATCCTGCAATACATTAATATCCAATTTTGTTTTTGATTCCAATAGGAACTGTTGTGAAAATTCATTTTTATTGTTCTGATCGAAGAAGTAACTTTGAATAGGTAATAAGCCAATTTCTCCCTGAATTGCATCATATGAAATTTCCTCTTCGTATTCCTCAAGATTTTGAGATATGAGATAAGGGGTCTTATAATTCAGGATATCTCTTGCAGTACAGGAAACACCATTTTTCTGAAGTAGTGTAATTACTCTGATAGCTGAAATTGAATCGCCTCCCAATCGAACAAAATCATCAAATAAACCAATGTTTTCCTGATTAAACACACTTTCAAATGCATCAATAATCAGTTGTTCAGTATCGTTGGTTGCAGCTACATATTCAACATGCAAACCACCCAAATCAATTTCAGGCAATGCTCTCTTGTCAACTTTTCCATTTACATTTAAAGGGATTTCCTCCAATTCGACTACATATGATGGAATCATGAAATCAGGTTTATTTTTAGAAACATAGTCTCGGACACTGTCTCTAAGTTCATTTTCATCCATATCCTTTGATATTGCAACATATGCTACCAATTCGTTATTGGTTCCGTGTTTGATTGTTTGAACTGTCACATCATTAACATAATCTATTTCACGAATGACCAGTTCTACTTCTGATAATTCAATACGATTTCCACGGATTTTAACTTGTTTATCACGACGGCCAACAATTCCAAGAGATCCATCAGGCAATACCCTTACCATGTCTCCACTACGATACATCACTTTAAACTCTTTTTCATCATCAAATGGATTATCTAGGAACGCTTTGGTAGTTTCTTCGTCACGATTCAAGTAACCATCAGCAAGTTGAATACCTGATAAGTATAACTCTCCAATAGCTCCAATAGGAACACGTCTAAATTCATCGTCTAAAACGTAAGCCTTAAGATTATCCAATAAGAAACCAATTGATGAAGGGTCTAATTTATCAGATTCTTTAATGGCTGTAACTGATACACATGCTTCGGTTGGTCCATAAGAGTCAACAAAGAGATAATCACATGAATAATCTATTTCACCTAATTTTTCTCCACCAGTACATAAAACCTCCAATGAATGATTGTCCACTTCATTTATAAACAATTTGGCTACCTGGGTTGGAAGGTGTGCATGGGTGACATTATGACTATTGAAATGTTCATTTAACTTATTCATATCTAACCTTACATCTTTTGGAATAATGTCTAGGCATGCTCCGGAATATATTGGTACAAAAATACTTTTAATAGCTCCTACATCAAATCCAATGGAAGCATATAGTGCGAAAACATCATCATGGGATATTCCTGACTTTTTCACGTAATATCCGATGTAATTAACAAGGGATTTTCTTGTAATTTTTACACCTTTCGGTGTACCTGTAGTTCCACTAGTATATAAAATACAAATCAAACGGCTTGAAATCACAGGCAGTTCGGATAATGTTTTGATTTCATCTTTAAGGATGTCACTAATGTTTAAAAGCATGGAATCATCGGTTAATGTGTTGGCACGTTCACAAGTTTCATCACTAACGATAACAACCTTGGATTCAGTGTCTTCTAAAATGAATTGTATACGGTCATCAGGATGCGCATCATCTAATGGAACATAAACAGCACCCATAGAAATAATTCCTAAAATACTTAACATGTATAATTCTGAACGATCAACAAGGAATGCGACATTGTCCTGTTTTTCAATACCTAATTCTTTTAAACGTTTAGCTATTTTATCAGCAATGAATGCACTTTCAGCATATGTGTAAGATTTGTTATTATATGTAACAAGTTTATTGTTAGGATACTTGGAAAGATTATCATTGAATGCATCCATTATATCTTCATATTCTAAAGGAGATTCTGTTTTATTGAGATTGTCTAAAAGTTCTATATCTGAAGAACTTATGTAATTGATTTGTGATAGTTCATCTACTTTAATAAAATCATGTAAAATTAATTTAAATGTTTTTCCAAATTTACTTACTAATTCCTTGGAAAATTTATCGGAATACATGATGTTTAAAGTATATTTATCTCCATTTTTGGTTACATCAGCACTGAATGGATTAATCAAATCATTTCTATCTCCGACAATACCTTCACTTATGAGATTTTTAAAATTATTTTTTGTGTAGGTTAATTCATCTGTAACAAACCAGTCTGGAATATACTGGAAGATTACATCGGAATTAATGTCATATTCATTTGCAAGCAATCTGTATGGGTAAATATTGTGTTTCCTCACACCACGAATCAAATCAGATACCTGACTGATAAATGAAGCAATGTCCTGATTTTTACAATCAACTAATAATGGTAATGTATTTACAAACATACCAATAGAGTCAAAACAGTCAAATCTGTCACGTCCGTTTTCCAAGGTGTTGAAAACAACTTTATCATCACCTGCAAATCTTGATAATGTATATGCGAAAACACTTGTAAACAATACATTTTTACTGATGCCGTATTTTTCCACAAAATCAGTAATGTCTGCTTCTAAATCAATAGTGTAATTTCCATGCCTATCAGTAGAAACACTACTTAATAACTCCCCTGCTTCATCACTATCTGCCAACATAGTTTCATAAAATGATTTTGCAGCATCAAACTCATCCATTTCTTCTAATTGTGCATTAAAGTTAGAAGCTTCAATAAATGATTCGTCAACATTTATACTATTACCTTTAAGAATATTTATTAAATCTTGTTCAAATACTGAACGTGACAATCCGTCAAAAATCAAATGGTGAAATACAGCAAATAATTCATAGGTTTTTTTGTTTTTAAGAATTAAAAATCGGGATAAGCTATCATTTAAATCAAATGGTTTGGTTACAAATTCACGACCAAATTCTTCATCAACATCGGATTCAATGATGACTGTTGGTTTTTTACCTTCAACTAAGCAAGGAACATCAAATTCATCATTAATCTTCATTTTTAAAATAGGGTGGACCTCAAACATCATTTCCAAAGCATCCACCAGATTATCTATATTATATTCATCAGGAATGGTGATGTTAAGTGGCATTAGGTATGCGTCTAATTTATCGTGAGCAACAATATCCAAATAAATATTTAACTGAGATTCGGTTAGAGGATATATATTTTCAAGAGTATCTTCTTCGTTTATTTTAAATTTCTTATTTTTTTCAGAATTGTTTTTCGAATTAACCATATTGTCACCATTAATTTTAATAAAGGGAATGTCCCATAAGTAATTTTTAAAATTTTCATTTGAGTGAGTTAATTTTCAAATGAATAAATATATACTTGTTTTTTTATAAACATTTCATATGTAACTTATTTTTACAAACAAACTTCTAATAAAATTTAAATAATTAAAATAATAGAAATAAACTTGAAAAATAGTTAATTAAGTTAATATGATTAGTTTCTTATGAAAATAAATCTTCACCAGAAAAACATTGAAAATCATATTTTATTTGAAAAAAATACTAATTTCTGAAAAATCAGAAAAAAATATTTTTTAATCAAATAATCCAAACCTACAAAGGATTATTTGTAATTAATCAATATTTATAGTTTTAGGAAGGATTCCATTTTTTCATCTAAAAAACGTGATTTTAATCAAATTATCTTTAAATACTATTTTTCGAACAAATCAAATAAAATCAATGAAAATAAGGTGAAAATAATGGTTGAAAGACAATATTGCTTCGAATTAAAAGAAGTTGGAGCAAATTTAGATAAAGAACATGAGGTTTTCAAACTCATGTATTTGATAGATCTCTTTGAACAGTTCTACCCTAACGAATTCCATATTAAAAAAGCTAAAAAAGGACGTCCAATAAAATATAATCCTAAAGAACTATTAACATTTCTTTTTTGGGCAAAAAACAATAAAAGAGAAAGTTACAGAGAACTTGAAAAATGGTGTGAAAACAACGATGAAACCTGCCAATTAGTATTAAAATGCGAAAAACCAAGCAAAACACAACTAAACAGATTCAAAAACAACCATATGGAATTAATAGACAAATTTGACCAATTTTTAATAGATTTGCAATGGCAATTGAATTAATAGATGGAAAAATCGTTTATGGTGACGGCACCATACTAAAAGCATGGTGTAACTCATTTAAAAAGATGTATCCCTACGAAATAAACTATTTAAAAAAATTCCTAAATAATAACGTCTCCAACACAGAATTATGGAACAAATTAAAAAGATACTTCATAAACGAAGATGATGACGAAAAATTAAAAGAAGAATTAAAAGAAATACTCAACGAATTTAATTATAATCTAAATTCAAGCGGAATACACTTATTAAAACTCAGCTTAATATCATCCAGGAACTTAAAAAAAGTTATAGGGCGAATACAACTCATGGAAGAAAATATCACAGGCGAAAATAGCATCAGCATCATCGATCCCGAATCACGACATATGCCCGATAAAAAAGGCAAAATGGGCTTAAATTACAATTACCAAACAGTAACAGACAACAAATATGGATTCAGACTAGTACACTACATAACCAACAACACCAACGACCAAAAAGAAATAAAAAGATTAGCAGACATGACAACAAAAAGAATACACACAGACAACTTTATAATATGCGTAGATAACGGATACTGGAATCCAGACCAACTAAAAGAAATATTAAAAAGCAACACACAAGTCGTAATGCCAGACGATGCAGATGCATCAAGAAAAACAAAAAATACAAAACAAAAACAGATCCGGAAAAAGACAAAAACAAGTAAACAAAGAAGAAAAACAGAAAAACAAAGGAAAAAAACAAACCCAAAAGAATAAAAAAATACCAATTCAAATATATTGGCAAAATAGACGCTTTTGAATGCCCAAAAACAAAAAAACTATTCCAAGTAGTCGATATTGTAACACTGACAGGAGTCAAAAAGAAGAAATACACTTGTGACTACTGCATTTCCTGCAAATACAAATCAGAATGCACATCACAATACAGAAGAATATTATATGAACACTATGATGAAAATATGGAAGAAATACGTAGATTTTACTATTCCGACGAAGGACAAGAAATATATTTCCAAAGAGGACATTTTGCAGAATCCAGTTTTGCAATTTTACTAGAATCTCGAAATTTCAGAGGAATCAAAACAAAAGGCTTAAAAAAAGCAAATGATGAATTAACAATCAGTGAAATACACCACAACATCAAAAAATTAGAAAAACACACAACCAACAAATTTCTAAAGCTTATTCTCAATAAAGTCAAAAAATACAAAAAAGAAAATCAGAAAATTGACTTTTTCTGCATCGAGAAATTTAAGGGAAAATTCATAATACAAAACGACGTTATAACAGGAATAAGAGGTGATTAAAACACATAATGAAAAAATACATCATAATTAAATTAAACATGATTTATAAAGAAAAATTAACAACATAAATGAAAATTAAAACCATCACCCTCTAAAAAATAAATATGGGACACTCCCTTATATATAATGTAAATTTTTATTAGTAGTATAATCATATAATATAATTGTATTCAAATAATGTGGGATAAAATCATGATAAATAAATTTCGAAAAATCAGTCTGGGCAACTGGATATTGATTGGAATGATATTGGGTCTGATTTTTGGTCTGATATTAAATTTCTGGGTACATGACCCATTTATAAAAAATGTAATTTTTATGGATAATATCTTTTATTTGGGAGGGAATTTATTCATAAAATTAATGAAAATGCTTGTTGTGCCTCTTGTTTTTTGTTCCATTGTTGTTGGTGTCGCTTCAATTTCAGATATCAAGACACTCGGTTCTATTGGTGGAACAACAATTGCAATATATCTTATCACAACTGCAATTGCGGTTACAATTGCTCTGGCAATTGGTATAATTATAAAACCAGGTTTGGGGTTGAATATGGCATTTGCTGCTCAAAATGCTAATGTAACTGTCAATCAGACAATGGCAGATACCATTTTAAATATGGTGCCTGACAATCCTTTCAATTCCTTGGCTAATGGGGATATGTTGCCTGTGATTATTTTCGGTCTTTTAACAGGTATAATTTTGGCCAAATTAAAAGAGGAAACAAAATTCTTCAATCAGATTTTCACTGAAGGTAACAGGATTATGATGGAAATGACTTCCATTGTAATGAAATTTGCACCTATTGGAGTATTCTGTCTTATGGCAAGGACTTTCGGTGGTTTGGGAATAGAAGGAATATTGCCATTGTCAAAATATTTTGTTTGTGTTCTAATAGGATTGGCAATTCAGGCATTTGTCGTATATCCGTCTTTACTTGTGATATTCACCAGATTAAATCCAATCAGATTCTTTAGAAAATTCATGTCAGTAATGTTTTTTGCATTTTCATCTTCAACATCAAATGCAACAATTCCTCTAAACATTAAAAAGCTGTCTGATTTGGGAGTGTCACGTGACGTGTCTTCATTTACAATTCCTTTAGGCGCTACAATCAATATGGATGGTACGGCTATTATGCAGGGTATTGCGGTCATGTTTGCCGCTCAGGCATATGGTATTGATTTAGGTACCTCTGCATTGTTGACTGTGATTTTCACAGCAGTCATGGCGTCCATTGGAACCGCAGGTGTTCCATCAGTTGGTCTTGTCACTTTAACTATGGTATTCAATTCAGTAGGATTACCTGTTGAAGCCATAGGTATAATTTTTGGAATAGATCATATCATAGACATGTTCAGAACAGCGGTTAACGTTACTGGTGATGCAATCTGTACCATTATTGTTTCATTCAGAAACAAGGCCATGGATATTGACATATTTAATGGAAAAAAAGAACCTAAAAAAGAAAAACATATACTGTAACTTAATGTTACTCTTTTTTCTTTTTTTTTAAGATCTGTTGTTTTTTAAATTAAACCTTCAATTATTTTTTTCTATAGATAAAAAACATAATGTTATATTTATATTGCAGTCAAATTAATTATTATGAATC
>JAFUIW010000090.1 GCA_017473945.1 Methanobrevibacter sp.
CAGAGATGGAAATGGTTTTGGAGAAACTTAAAAAATCCCTTAAAAAAGACGGAATCTTTTATGCATCATTCAAGCTTGGAGACTTTGAAGGAGAGCGCAACGGAAGATACTTCAATGACATGACAGAACAAGCTGCACGGGATTTATTTGAAAAATGTGGATTTGAAACAATCAGGACATGGCTTACAAATGATGCCCGACTTGACAGACAGGACGAAAGATGGGTGAATATTCTAGTAAAAAAATAGTAAGATTTGTTGCTTTTTTAATATATCCCAAAAAATATAAAAAAATGTTTTAAAAGAAGATTTTAAAACATTTTAAAACTGTCAACCATCATGCAGGTCAAATTGAAATCTGGTGATGAAATATAAACATATCTTTCATTATCGTTATCTGTTAAAATAGAAAAATACCTTACTTCACCTTTATATTCACCTACATTGGCTGTATTTTTATAGATACTATGTCCTTCAGCAGAATCATTAATCCTATCTGCATCAACTTTTGTATTTTCAATCAAAGCACTGCTGCTGGTTACTATAATCTGTGCACCAGTATAATTTGCAGTATAATGGGTTGCCCCATCATCATAACTTTCATCTAATGTAAAATTGGTAACATTGGTCGTATTGAATGTTCCAACATCATCAATGGTATTGTTATAAATCACCACATCATTTCCCGAATTGTTCATGAAGAAAAATCCGCAGATAAGTGCGGCCAATGCTATTATAACAATCACCAGAACAATAATTATTGTCTTGTTTTTATCCATTAAAACACCTCATTTTTTCATATATATCAAAGATTCTATTAAGCAATCACTTTCAGATATGTTTCAGGTTATAATCCTCTTAAACTTTGTCTGACTTTTGCTGAATTTAATTTTGTAAATTGTTTTGACTGTTTGTAGCCGAAAAGCCATTTATGACAAATTATATTACCTGAACGATGCTGATTGGAGGTTGTAAGCTCTGCAACATACTGTTCTCCAGGAAGGCTACCAGTATATTCATAAGCTCCATCAAAAGCAATGAAGAAAATGACTTTTGATTTTACTGTTTTAGTTGTTTTTTTCCAAGTTTTTTTGTTATATATGTCAACTTTCTGTTTAATGGTTTTACCAGTGCTTAATTTGTATACGTAAGTTTTTCCAGTAGTTTTGGCACTTATTAAATTCTTATATTTGGATAAAGGAATAACAACTTTATATCCTTTAATGGATACTGTCCTTGATTTTTTAGTTGTGCTCAGAACATGAATCTTGCTTTTTTTAGTAACGGAAGGATTATGATTTTTATCACCTTCATATCTAGCAGAATAGGTGAAAGTTCCAACCTTACTCATTTTAACCTTTAAAGTGGCAACACCGTCATCATTGATGGATCTATAATAATTTTTTCCGTTGACAGTGAATTTTACCTTACCCCCATCAAAGATTGCAACATCATCCATATCGGTTACTTTTGCCTTAAGGATTGCATAATCTCCACGGGCAACATAACTTTCCTTTAAAATCAAATTGACCTCTGATTTGACAATTTCAAGATTGAAATCTATCGGTTTTATATTGTAATAGTAGTCATCAACCATGATTCTGCAGGAATGCTTTCCCACACCCATTGCACTGACATAACAGAAATATGAATCCTCTTCTTCATCATAATCAAATGACAATTCTTCCTCATTAGTATTTGCGTTTACAAGCCTTATTTCCAAATCAGGAATATTATAACCATCTTCATCAACAACTGACACATAATAACCGTAGTAATCATCATAGTCTGTGGTGTAGTTTATTTCATCAGGGATGTTTTGCCTATAGCTGTATCCTTCAGGAATTATTCTTGGCTGAAAATTTTCAGGATCATACCCCTGTACAACCTCATTGTCCTCTGACAATCCCATATCTTCAGTTGATATGGGCTCTGATAAAATATCTCCATCTGTTTCAGCAGACATATTGCTTTCAGCTGCCACCATTCCCATGCTGAGAAACAATATAGCCAACAATCCAATTAATGCAAATTTCACTTTCATTAAATCACCAATATTTCTTGTTATTAAATATTTTATAATTAATATTGTGTCTAAGTAAGTATTTATTTATTAGTATTTTATTGATTGAAAATGAAAAAATATCCTAAAACATTAACTCAATCAAATCCGGGACGAGAAATAAAATGATTTCATCCAAATCTTAAAAGTATTTAAACATTGAAAAACATAGTATATTTAACTATTTTTCACATAGGTGTGTGTCAGAGCGGTCAAATGAGATAGGTTCAGGGCCTATTGCTTAGTGCTTCGTGGGTTCGAATCCCATCACACCTACTTAAACCAACATCATCATCGGGTTTTCCACAATGCAAAAATTAGAAAGCCATCACTGAATGAACATACCATATTATTGAAAATACTATCAATTAAATTAAAGTTAACATCTCCAAGCATTATTTTACATAAGGCACTACGGCATTAACCGATACCTTTTTAAAAACATGTTAATTTTAAAGTGAGATCATGCATACCAACTCTTAAAAAAATTGCATTTCAAACCAGTTTTCCTGACGTTAAAGTCATCCATGATTAAAAGCTATTTAAAAATGATGCAGCAACCTAAATAAAACATTAATTAATCAACATTCTCCGGCAAAGATTATTTAACTAGAAATTAGAAATATATCTTCAAGTTAATTTTTAAATGTGTCAATTATGAAAACTGTTATTTTAATTCCATGCTACAATGAATCCAAAACCATCGAAAAGGTGGTGCGTGATTTCAAAAGGGTCATGCCCCATGCAGACATCTATGTCTATGACAACAACTCCACAGACGGCACCGACAGGATTGCCAAAGAGGCTGGAGCGATTGTGAGATATGAATACAAGCAGGGAAAGGGAAACGTTGTAAGGTCAATGTTTCGCCAGATTACTGCCGACTGCTACATCATGGTTGACGGCGATGACACATATCCGGCAGAGGCAGCTGTGGAAATCGAAAGGATAATCCTTGAAAACAGGGCGGACATGGTAATCGGAGACAGGCTTTCATCAACCTATTTTGATGAAAACAGCAGGCCGTTTCACAATACCGGAAACAGGGTGGTTAGAAAATTCATAAACATCTTTTTTAAAAGCGATTTAAACGACATAATGACCGGAATGAGGGGCTTCAACTATGACTTTGCAAAATCCTTCCCGATTCAGTCAAAGGGTTTTGAAATAGAAACAGAGATGAGCGTCTTTGCGCTTATAAACAATTTCAAGATCTGTGAAATGCCTGTCAACTACAGGGACCGCATTGACGGAAGCGAATCAAAGCTCAACACATACAGGGATGGCTACAGGGTAATGATGATGATTGCTTCACTCATCAGGGACGAACGCCCGCTTCTCTTTTTTTCAGTGATCTCAATGATACTTCTAATCATTGCGGGAGCGTATTTCTTCCCTATTCTTTTCAGGTATTTTTCAACAGGCTACGTTTTGAAAATCCCGACACTGATTGTGATATCAACCGTCGTCATCATTGCAAGCGTCATATTCTTTACAGGCGTCATCCTGCATGTTTTAAAAAGGCAGCACAGGGACAATCTGGAGCGCCACCTGATACTGCTCAGTGAAATGAGAAAGGATTGAATTTGAACATATTAAAAACATGCCCTTTTTAGCCCTCACTCAGCAAGGGTTATATTAAAGGCAGTCCATAATTAACATTATGGAATTTGAAAGCAATAGGGGAATTTGCGAAAAGTGGAAAGTAAATTCCAATGACATCATAATATTTTTAATACCGGTCGTCGTATTTCTGGTTTATCTGGTGGTTTTCTATCCGGGAATTGCCACAATCGATTCGTTCAACCAGCTTCACCAGATTGCATCAGGCCATTTCACCAACTGGCATCCGTTTTTCCACACGTTCATTGAAATGCTGTGTCTGAAAGTTTATCCAAGCACAATAACAATTGCAATCCTTCAGATTCTGGTATTTGCAACAATGTGGACTGCAATCTGCAAGTACAACAGAAACGACTGCAATCCTGATGAAAAAGTCTTCAAAAGACAGCTGATATTCACGGTGATAATATGCATCATACCTATAAACGCACTGTATTCCGTGACACTGTGGAAGGATGTGCTTTTCAGCTACTTTCTGATGTTTCTATGCTTTTTGGCACTGGTAATGATAGATAGAAAGGGTGACGTTGACTGGAAATTCATCATTCTAATTTCCCTGGTGATGGCAGTCATATCCCAGCTTAGGGGAAACGGAATGTACGTTGCTCTGATTACCGTGGCGATATATGCGCTTTATCTTTTCGTTAAGAAAAACAAAAAGATGAGTCTTGCCCTCGTGATTTTGACAGTCACGTTTGTTCTTCTTATCTCATCACTGGATGTTGCCTATGATGTTGAGGACAATGCGAAGGATGCGGTCATGGCCAAGGTCATTCACATGCTTGCGGACTATGACCTGAACTTGGAAATGGAAGATTCAGACAGAGCAAAGATTCATGAGCTGATTAAAGAAGATGAAATCAGTGCCTACTATAAGCCTACTGGAACGGATCCGATACTTAACATGGCGGATTTGCACCACTACAAGGACAACAAGCAGACCTATATCGGACTGGCCATAAAATACTCCCTCAAAAATCCTCTGCACTGCCTTGAATACCTCTTCGAATCCTCACCGATGGTGTGGAATATCGTAAGGGACCACTGGATGGGACGGCCGTACTATCTGGACGCAAACCATGACAGGCTGCAGTCAGATTTCAATCCATATTACAAAAATCACAACTATACCCCGACAACACCATATGAAAATCTTTCATATGAAAACTTTGGAACTCCGGCATTCGAATTTCTTAACCTGCTGGCTATGGGAATAGAAGGATGTATACTCGATACACTGTTCAACAATCCCGCCACGTACATGTACCTGTCATTTATAGCCCTGATAGCGATACATGTAATGACCAGAAGTAAGGCAATATATCTCGTGTATGTTCCGAATCTGTTGAACATCCTGATGATATTCGTATCGACACCTATCCAGGATTACCGCTACCTTTATGCGAATCTGCTGGTGTTTTATATGCTGGTGATAGTTTTAATAGGTTTGAGGCAACGTTTAAATGACACCTCATAAGTGTCAGCCCAACCTATCAATTCTTCTTTTTTTAACAAATATCATAAGTGGAAATATTTTCCACTACCCTTTCGCCCTTATCGGTCAGCCTGTAGAGCCTGCCCTTCCGGGCCTCAGGATTGATGCATTCAACAAGACCATGATCTCTCAGCTTACCCAGCAATGCTGAAACATGATTTGTCAGAATGCCAGTATCCTTAGCAATCTTGGAAGGCATTTTAACCTGATTATACAATGACTTCATGACTTTTGTTCTGTTTTTTGATATTGTCACGTAACTTATTTCTGTCAATATCTCATCGGACAATTCCATAATATCTCTCCAACTATAACTTAGGACTTTGTTATGTTTATACTTTTCCATTAAAAAACAGAACAATCGTTCTAATTTGAAATAGGACCTATAGTGAACTGTACAATTCAGTCTTAAAATCACTGAAAGAAAGGCTGTGCCCCGCACTTCCACACGGAGGTGAACTCATCCAAATCCTCGACAAACTCAAATTCGGTTTCGGGAGCAACGATTGTGTCAAAATCACCCGGAAATTCACGGCCAAGATAAAGCAGCTTTTTGGACCCGTCAAAGAGAAGTATGCTGGTATATTTCAAATCCTCATTGAAGTGAGGGTCTGAGTTGAGGTTCAAGGGCATCGGTGAGCGGAAAACCCCGTCTTCGGCCAGGTCCTTCATGAAATTTTCATCTGAGTGAATCATGAAGGCCATGTCTTGTCCAATCTCTGTGGAACGCTCTTCTATAATTTTTAAAACCTCACTTAAAGTTTCAGCCATTTGTGAATTGTCCCTGAAAAGACTCAGAAACATTCCCATCCCCATGTTGACGTTTGAGTCTGTGAAGGGATTTATTGCAATTGATGAGTATTTGTCGCCTGCCTGCTTCATCAATTCTGCAAGATCGCTCATGAAAAGCACATATGCGGAGCTGTCAACGCCAGCACGTTCCATCATCTCATGGCTTGTGAAAAGCGGAACCGCATTTTTGCCCTCATCGTCTGTGAGATAGATGATGTTGAATCCGACCTGTCCTTCAGGCTCAAAGATATCCCCTTCCTTGGCGTTTTCAGCACCTTCAAACATGTTGGGTGTGTATTCGACAGGCATTATGAGCTGGGACTCTTTAAACTTTTCAAGAAAGCTAGCCTGCGCATCTTCATCCATATCCATTTTCATTATATCTTCAAGTTCGCAATTATCTAGAAACTCCATAATTTTACTCCCTATTAGTTTTTTATATGATTTCCCATACAAATGAAACGTTGTCTGTAATTTCAATGTCCTCCGGTGAGAATTCCACATTGCTATCCATGGAATACTCCATACACATGTCAATGTCCGAGTGTGAAATGAAACTGAAATCAACCCAATTGTATTCTATTTTTACAAGTTCACCCAATCTGACCTGTGAGGCTTCGGCAAGGACTTCAGCATTGAATTTGGCATTTCTTGTTGCATCAACAATGACATCCCTTTTCATGCCGTCCGTGTCACTAACGGAAAATCTTATGTTGAACTCCACATCTTTTTCATATTTTTTAAGGCAGTCCAGGACATCATTAATCCTGTCTTTGTCCAAATCAAATTCGATTTTGAGATTGTGCGAAACCTCATGACCTATAAGCACCCTTTTGTATCTTTTTTCAATCACGCCAACCTCAACGCTTTCATATACGGGACGAGTGTTGTAGTAAACTGTTTTAACATCAGACCTTTCAAATCCGAGACTTTCAAAATCGTTTTTCAGCTTGCCTACAAGTTCGTTTGATCTGTTGATGCTGAGAGAATATTCCTCTGACTGAACAGATGTTGAAATGTTGAAAATCACCAAATCCGGACTTCTCTTTGCCTTTCCTGTACCCTTAATTGATATTGTTCTCATGTAAGGTCTGTACCATTTCCTTCATTTCTTTTACTCTTGTAGCACCATCATATGGGTTTGTTGAGTAAGAACCTTCTGGTACGTTGTAGTTTACAGGGTCATAACCCCAGTTGAACTGTGGTGTGTCTAATTTTGTTTCATCTACTGAACCGTAATCATATACTGGAAGTAAATGTACATGTGTAACACCTAAATCTTCGATATGATCTAATACAGTAGGTACACCATTTGCTGTTGTTGTTCCTGTTTCTGTCAAGCCAAGGAATTTACCCTTGTTAGCAGCAGAAACGCCTGAGCTTTCGTGGATAGATGCATCTCTTACATGTAATTCGTAAATGACTGCATCTGTGTATGTCATGTCTGTCTTTGGACCAAAATCCTTATCCCATCCTGCTGGATCGGTAGAATCTAAGTCGATAACCATC
>JAFUIW010000091.1 GCA_017473945.1 Methanobrevibacter sp.
AAGTTTAAATAATAATGAAGCATAAATATTCATTTAAATGAAGTATACTAGTTAAAAACAAACTTATTTTAAAAATAAAGAAAAATAAACACCATATAAAGACAATAAATTAATAATATATTAATAATAACTAAAATAAGACAAATTAGAAAAAATTAGGTTGACGGCATTGTGAATTTACCCTCAAATACATCATTTGATTCAAGATTTCATCATCTTATGATGCAAATAATTGGAATTTTCAAAAAGTAGCTATTAGAAATCAAGTGGAAATATGAATCATCGAATAACCGAACTTCAACACTCCTCCATAGCCACCATCCAATAGTCATATTAAAAAGTTGCAGATTAATCCAAAAACTTATCACCATCTCCAACATTGATTCATCATTCACTTTTTAAAAATCTTTCACAATCGCTTTGGTAAAGTTCATCATGATATTCCTTAAAAGAATTTTTAGGTAAATCAATACCTTCTTTTATCATTCCTTTCCATAATCCATTTGCATCATTTTCACTGACAATACCCTTTTCAACTGCTTTGGATAGAATCATTGAACTTGTAATGAGTTCAATATCCAAACTACCAATATATTCTTCCACATCACTTAGATTGTTGCTTGCTACAATTCCGTTATTAAGGTAAGCCAATGCTATTGCTGCTGATTCACCATCCCCACAGCATTTACCTGTTTGACTCCAAAAGCCTTTTTTAATCAAGTTATAAGTAGTGTATTCCTGAGACATGAATTGTATTTGTCTGGTTTCTACAAATCCGTTTTTTAATTTATTAAAATTTGTTTTTACGATTGGTGGAGTGTTATTATCCATTAGTTCATTATAGACTTGTTCCGGAATGACAATTTTAGTGAATAACTTTTCTAGAATATGTCCCGCATCTACAAATAAAAAACATTCTAAACAGTCAGTATCATAAAAAACCGGTTTATTCAAGGTCATTCACCTCATTTGAGTTATGAATGATGTCATTTCTAAAACTCCTTAATAGTATTTCCCTTCTTTTTCCACCAGTTATCTTTTCATCCTCATATGCCTTTTCAGTTAGGCGTATTAGCTCACCTATTGAGGAATATTTCTGATTTTCTGGAGATGGTTTGTAAAGGCTAGTATCATAACCTAATCTGTCAGCTTCATGTACTATATCGACTTTATATTCATCGAATTGATTTTGATTAATCCAATTCATTTTTTTAAGACGAACAAGCATGGTAGAACGGCTGACCTGATAATGCTGTTCGCATTTTATTACATCTTCGAGTGTCCAGTCTTCAATTTGGTTTTTATTTTTAAACCAGTATAGGGCACTATTCGGCATCAATAATGTTGATGCAAAGTTATCTGCATTTATTTCACTTTGACTATTGTTATTGATTCCGCAAACGATAAAGTCATCAAAATCTTCATAAAGCAAGTGATATAATTCATGGGCCAGTGTGAAGTTTTGTCTTCCAAGAGTATGATTGGTATTAATGAATATCACTTTGTCATCTTTTGTTTTTGAGCAACACCCACTAATGTTGGTTTTCATTGGAAACCAAAGTACTGTTAGATTTCTTATGTTATTATAGACTAGAGAGCGTATATTTATTGAAGCAAAACTTTCAACACCCCAGTCATGTCTTAACATTTCTGCTAATGCAACGCTATTCATGTTTACTTGTCACCATCCAGTTTTCTTAGTAATTTCAAATATCCAGTAATTTCATTCATTTTTGCAACTACGGTTAAATCCACCTTTTCATCACTGCGAAATGCAATACTTGATTTTTCATGTGAATCTTCTTCTCCCAACAAATATTCAGGAGAACAATTGTATAATAAGCATAATTTATCAAGTAAAGTCATGTTAAAGTTTCTTTCACCATTTTCTATTTTAGAAAGATTGCTTTGGGTAATTTCCAAATAACTAGAAACTTGTTCTTGAGTATATCCGTTTTCCCTCCTCAATTCATTTAGGGTTTTTCCGACAATTTTATTCATGATAATCCACCTTTGGTATTTACTATTTTGTACTAAAAAATATATAAACATTTCTATCAAAAATATGACAAAATTGTAATCAACATATAAAATTGATTTTAAAAAGAATAATAAATACTTAAAATTATATAAAACAAAATTATACATAATAATTATGATATTAATTAAATTATAATATCATATATTTAAAAATATTAATTAAATAGTTTTTAAATAATTATTTAAATAATATTAAGAATTAAAAATTTAAAAAAATAAAAATTAGAGCATTAATGACAACACCCTCAACAATTATAACATTTGATTTTTATTAATTCGAATTCAAAATCGAAAAGAATCAAAAATCATCTTATCACAACGGCTTTGAAATCACCTTCACCCTACCATTTACAATCTTATAATCATACCTTCGATAAAGCGATACATTACTCATCGCCTTGATGTACTCAAACTTCAGAAAGTCCGGATTGTCCTTAAAGTAGGCTTGCCTTGTTTTGTTCTTGCCACGGCCGTGAAGCAAATCAACGCTGTCCATGCCAAGCAAATCCCCTTCAAAAGACCCTTGAGTCAGATACGTTGAGTTGAACTTCCTTAACATATGAGGGCGCAGCCGTGCATATCCTCCAACCTCACCGAAGCCGAGATAATCATTCAGCTTTTTAAACTTATGATTTACATGGTTTAAGTTATATTTCAAAAGTGGAGCGTCTAAATCAAAGTCCTCATGCTTCAGTTTGATTTTAGTAATCCTCTGGACGCATTCGGGATTGAGGAAAGTGTAGTATGGCTTGTCTGTCTTTTGCCTGACTAGCTTGCAGGTGCACACCACGTTGTTGTTTCTGGCCAAGTATTTTAAAGCGCCATGGAAATTGTCCTTTTTGTGATAGGCCCTTGTTCCTTCAAATAGTGTTCTGTTTGTCATGGATTTGGCTTCACACCTGCTTGCGCCTGATGATATGATAACCATAATCCACATCTTCAAGTCATCGTCTGCAAACTGCATTGCAAGTCTCAGTTCGTCTTTTGTAGGCAGGTCTTCAAAGCTGATTAAATCGTTTTTGTTAACATACTTGCCGTTGAGCGGCGGTATGAAGGGTATTGTCACCCTGTTGTAATGGTAAAATGTCTTGATTTTTGAAATAGAGTCTGTGATTGTGTTTCCAATATGGTTTTTGATGAGATAATCCCTGAATGTGATTATCCTGTCGTATATTGTTAATCTGTTTTCTGGAGTGCGGTTTTCCTGTTCTGTTATTGCTTCTGCCAACAAATCGCAAAGACTCATGTTGTGGAATTTCTTGTATTTATTGAATACTGTCCTGTATGATTTTATAGATCCTGCGCTATGGCCTGATTTTAAGTGAAAATCATCTATCAAATCCTGGTCTCTAGTATAATACATTTCTATAACCTCTTTTATATTCCAATAGATTAAACAAATGTCTCCTATAAAATCCATCTCGTAATCTTCTAGTTATCCACCAAGTATATATAAGTTATATTACTGAACGGGAACCATGACTGGAAATAAGTATCGTGATGCTTGAAGAAAGAGCGAGTAATTTTAATTGTGGTTAGTGATTTAGGTATTTTAATTGATTGGATTTTCAATTAAATTGATTTTGATTATAAAAATAGTATCTTTGAAATGGTTAATCTACATGAAAAAATAAAAAAAGTTGAGGAATGTGAAATTCCCCATTTATTTTTTGAATTTTATTGTCTTTTTCACCTTGTCCTTGCCGTAGATGGCCTGATAGGTGTACTTCTTGTTTGTCTTGAGCTTTTTGTAGACGCTGTTTTTGATAGTGAATGTTGCAACACCTTTCTTGTTGGTTTTAACCTTATATGTTTTCTTGTTGAACTTTAAGGTTACTTTTTTGTTTTTAAGGTATTTGCCATTCACTTTTTTGAGTGTCACTTTTATTTTAACAGTTTTTGCAGACTTTTTAGCATTGACGTTTTTAGCTGAGATAATGCTTTTAACGGTAACCTTTTTGGTTATAGTCACATCACCATAGGTTGCTTTAACATTATAGGCTTTTGGAGGCAAACTGATTTTTATTGAAGCATAACCATTCTTATCAGTTGTTTTAGTGTAAGTCTTACCATTGATAGTGATTTTAACTGATTTACCTGACAATGTCTTACCATCACTTGTCAGTCTGACCTTGAAGTATTTGCCACTAGAGTATAACATGTTGAGATTAGAACCAGTTAATTTGATGACTGGAACATGTTCTTTTACAACAACACTTGACTTTGTAATTGGCAAGTATTTATCGTCACCTGAATAGGTGACTGTAATGTTGTGAGAACCTTCAGCTAATTCCGGAATAGTTACAGTTGCTTTACCGTTTGAGAGGCTTTGAGTGTATGGAACACCATCAACAGTAACAGTTAAAGTACCTGTTGCATCACTTGGAAGTGAAATGCTGTATTTGGTTGAATCACTTTCCGGAACTGAGATTGTTTCATTAGTCACCGGAAGGTCGACTTTTAAAACATTGAATTCAGTTGAATTACCTGCACCGTTAAACTTATCATCACCAACAGATTTAGCGACTACTTTATATTTACCAACTGCCAAACCTGAAACGTTTAAAGTGCCACTGCCAGTGATTTCATAATCCTTATCATTCACAGTGACTGTGATTTTAATGGAATTCTGTGATGATGTTATCTTAATTAGTGCATCATCCCCAACAGTGATATCACCAGCAGACACAACAATAGTGACATTGTCTTTAACATCTGTTGAATTGTCAATAACACTAGCATTTACACTAACAACACTTGATTTACTAATTGCTTCGTATTTGCCGTCACCGGAGTAAGTAACTGTGATGTTATGGGAACCTTCACTCAACTCAGGGATATTGACAGTAGCCTTACCGTTTATTAATGTTTGAGTGTAGTTTTTACCATCAACAGTAACAGTTAACGTACCAGTTGCATCATCCGGAAGTGAAATAGCGTACTCAGTTGAGTTACCGTCAGGAATACTGATGGTTTCGTTGGTTAGTGGGATAGTGACTTTTAAAACCTTAAATGTGGTTGAATTTGAAGCCTCATTGAACTTGTCATCACCTGCAAATCTAGCAATTACAGTGTAGTTACCAACAGCCAAAACAGAAATACTTACGCTAGACTCCCCATTACGGACAACAAGCTCATAATCAACATCATTAACATTAACAATGATTTTACCTGTTTCAACAGAAGTTTTAACATTAACAACCACACTATCGCCGACATTAATGTCATTTGCACTGACAACTAAAACAGGATCAACCTTAACAACAGTTGTGTTAGTTGAATTATCAACAGTACCATTATCCCCAGTTGTATTAGTGGAATTGTCTCCAGTGACATTTTCCACAGTACTATTAACAACAGTGACGACTAGGGATTTAGTAATTGATTCATATTTAGCATCTCCAGAGTAGGTAACAGTAATGTTATGAGAACCATCATTCAGTTTAGGAATGTTAACTGTCGCCTTACCCTTAATTAAAGTTTCAGTGTAGTTTTTACCGTCAACAGTGACTGTCAATGTACCTGTTGCGTCATCCGGAAGTGAAATGCTGTACTCAGTAGAGTTACCTTCAGGAATACTGATAGTCTCATTGGTTACTGGAATGTTAACTTTTAAAACCCTGAATTTTGTTGAATTTGTGGCATCATTGAACTTGTCATCACCTGCAAATCTAGCAATAACATCATAGATACCAACAGCCAAATCAGGAATACTTACACTAGATTTACCATTACTGATAACAAGCTCATAATCAACATTGTTAACATTAACACTTATCTTACCGGTTTCAACAGAAGTCCTGACATTAACAGCCACACTTTCACCGACATAAATATCCTCAGCACTGACAACTAAAACAGGATTCTCTTTAACAACAGTTGTATTGCCACCAGTAGAATTTGTGGAATTATCAATGCCTGTTGAATTACCTCCGGCAGTGTTGTTTACATTTATAACACTTGTTTTGGTTATTGGTTCATATTTACCGTCACCGGAGTAAGTAACAGTAATATTATGACTACCATCATTTAGTTTATCAATGTTAACTGTTGCTTTACCGTTAGTTAAAGTTTCAGTATATGTTTTACCGTCAACTTTTACAGTTAATGTGCCTGTAGCATCTGAAGGCAAATTAACACCACATACAGTTGAATTACCGTCTGGAAGAGTGAAAGTTCCATCAGTTACCAAAATATTAACTTTTAAGACATTGAAGCTTGTTGAGTTGGATGCTGGATTGAAATTATCATCACCTGCAAATCTGACAATTGCATTGTATTTACCGGCAGCCAAACCATTAATTCTTACGCTGCCACTGCCAGTAATGTTAAATTCCCTATTGTTTACTTGGACAGTGATTTTAATGGAACTTAAAGAAGAAGTTACCTGAATAATTGCATCTTCACCTACATTAACATCACTAGCTGAAATCCTAAGACTGACATTTCCTTTAACAGTATCACTTGTTTTGTTACTTAAAGCAAACAGCTTATTGTCTGTGCTTGTTACATAAATAACTCCGTCCTTGTTCATGATTGGATTTGAAGTGATTCTGGATCCAAGATTTGATTTCCACAACACTTCACCATTTGAATCGATGCAGTAGAAAATATTATCTGAAGCAAAGTAGAGATTATGATCTCCATCAATCAAAATACCTGAAGTAACACATAAACTGCTGATTAATGTTTCTTCCTGTGTGAATATGTCATAACCGTAGAGATGACCCTCAGCATTTGTGGCATACAACATGCCCAACTCATTATCGATTAATATTTTATCACCGGAACCACCAGTAATCAGGATCTTACTGCCATACTGTGAACCACTGCTGGTATATGCAACAATGGAATTGCCTAAAATGGTATAGACAATATTGCCGTCACCGATAACTGGGCGGACGTTTTTAAAGTCACCTGTTTTAATGGAATTTGCGGACAATGTTTTTGCATCAAAAATCATTAGACTTCTTTCACATAAAACAACCATCATGTCATCATTTACACTTGGAGGAGCAATAGGCTTGGTCTTACCTAAACTGACCTGAATCGGCTGGCCTCCACCTTCCCATATCTTAAACGGAGTGATAACCAAATTATAACCATTACCTTCAAACTGATATTCACTAACAGTGTAAATGAACGCATTAGCATCAATAATTGGTACAAAAAGACTTGAAGCCTGATAAATATTCGAATCCCCATACTTCTCACCAGTTGTCTGATTAACGAGATTTAAAGTATTACGGATTAAGTATATTGTATCTCCAGCTCTTGGTGAAATGATAACATCACGACCAATGGCCAGACCTGAAAAATTACCAATACGACCGTCAGATTCATAAATCCATCTCAAATTACCTTCATTATCATAAGAATATATTCCATTTGTAGTGGCCAGATATAGATTTCCTTCACTGTCAATTACGATATTGGCAATGACAGTACTGTTAATCTGACTGACCCAGGACACATTACCGTCAGATGAACTGACATAATCTGTTTTTTGACTATTTTTGGTATCCGCACCATCATTCATCCATTGAGGAGCAGGATATTCTAAAACCTCAAATGAAGTACTGTTTTCAACTGTGAAATAGTTATTTCCGTTATAAACAGCAGTAATGGTATATTTTCCAACACTTAAATCTGGAATAACATAGGATACCTCACCAGACATCGGAATGGATAAAACAACATCACCAATTGTGAAATTACCACTGGTCTTTAATGGGACTTTTATTGTAATAACTGCGTCATGGCCGATGAAAATATCTTCTGAAGAAATATTGAAAGTGAAATTATTCTTAAAGATATTCATATTAGCAGTTATAGTCTTGTTTAGATAAGTATTGTCCCCACTGTAAAATATTGTGACATTCCTGTTGATTCCTGCCTCAGCACCTTTAAGGTAAATCTTGGATTTACCGTTTATGACTTTGGATGAATTTGTAATGTTGTCAATGCTTGCTGTAACATAACCCTGTGCATCATCATCCAAAATGACATCAATAATAGCTGATTCACCATAATTGCTATCTGCAACTGAAGCAGAAAGATTAGGGTTTAGATTATCAACTTCAAGGAAGTATACATCTTTACTTGGCAGATTCCTATTATCACCCATATAATAGGCAGTGATTAAATAATCACCCCTTGGAATATTTTTAAAGACATATGAAGCCTCAACATTTTTCAATGTTAGAATTTCACTACGATTATTAATGGTCAAGTTAACATTTCCTGTTGTTCCACGGGAAGTTTCGATAGTTATTTTTAAATCCTCACCAACATTAACGTTACCTAGTGAAATCTTTGTAGTTGAATCATACCTTCTAACATTAACACTTGATTTGATTACCTGAGATACATACTTTCCATTACCGTTGTAATTAACTGTGATATTGTAATCTCCAGCCTCCAAATATTTAAAAGTGAATTTAACCCCATTTGTCAATGGTTTTGTGGTGGTTTCTCTTCCAACAGTAACGGAAACATCTCCAGTAATGTCTTTTGGAGCAGAAACTGTGATTATTAAATCATCATTATATCGAATATTGGAAAATTTAATGGATAAATTTGGAGAAGATTTTAAAAATTTGAAAGGTAGACTAATTAAAACATTATTGTAACTGGCAGTGAAAACACTATTTGCTAAACCGGTTTGAGTATAAACAACTTTACCATTATAATCAATGGTATTTTTATTTACAGAAGCATTTGAAGCATTAATTTCTAAATTAAATTTAATTAAATTATCATATTTAGTGACATCATTGTTTTCAAATAGATACATTCCAAACTTGATAATACTTGTTTGACCATTTTCCAAAGAATCTTTAGATCTTGTAGTATTTAAAACCAACCAATTGTTAATGTTCAAATTAACAGGTTTGGAAACATTGTTTAAAGTGTTTCCCCACCAATTATAATCCAAATCAATATTTTCTAAATTGTTATCAATTATTTTGGTGTTATTTAATAAAATTGAATTTTTGATATTTGTAAATCCGTTATTATAAACAATCAGATTATTGTTTGTGAAAATGGATTTGGTAATGTTTACATTATCGGCATCAATAAGTTTTGACACTTTATTATCGTTGAAAATACATCTATCAATTATTAAATCACCATTGACTTGCTTAATAAATGTTTCACCAACAATTGAATCTATTTTAAGATTTTTAAGAGTTACACTATTAGTATTGACTATAAATGAAGTGGAATTAGTTAAAGTGACATTACCCTCACCTTTGATAAGCAAATCATAATTTACCTCTAGATTTGCTTCACTATAATCCCCATCCATAATCAGTATGCTTTGACAATTTCCTGCAAGTTCTAAAGCTCTTTTAATACTGCTAACTGGAGTGCTTCTTGAAATACCATTATTGCTGTCATTACCGCTACTTTTTGAAACAAAAATATATTCACGAGTACTGACTAAATGTACGGAATTGGATTTCTGATTGGATATTGTTGGAATGACATAGACATCACATGTATCCAACTCATCAAAATCAATAGTAAAAATCCTTGAATCAACAGTTTTAACATATTCATTATTGACATAAACATCATAACTTGTCTTATCCAGGATATCTGCATCATAATAACTTGGATTAGATAAACTAGAAAATGCTTCTAAAGTAGCATAATCTTTATCTTCATTAATTTTAGTTAATGTTAAGTTTGAAAATCGGATGGAATTGCCATAAAAAATATTATCTTCTAAAATAGCAATTGAACCTGAAACCCTAACATCTAAAGTGTCTCCTTGACGAGTATGATTAATAAAAGAGTTATTGGTTATTATAACATCAGGAGATCCATATTCAATTATAGCCAAAGCACAAATAGCAGTACCTATAGAAGCGGCATTGGCAATGAATGTAGTGTCATGAACTTCCAGTGACCCGTCATCCATTATTGAAATTGCTCCGCCACGGCCAGTACCGGAAGATAATGAATCGGCAGCCCAACAATTGTTGGCATTATTTTCAAATAAACATTTTTCAATATAAATATGAGGATTTGATTGATAAGCACATGCACCTATAGCACCTCCACCATTATCAGTAGTACAATTATTGCCACTGAAAATAGTATTGTAGATTTGCAGGTAACTGTAAGTGTATAATGCTCCACCGTTCCATCCTGCTACATTATTTGTGAAATTAGAATCATGAATGGTGGTATTTCCACCACTGTGAGTATGTATTGCACCTGCCCACCAGTAAGCACGATTGCGATAAAATGTTGAATTATAAACTTCTAAAATACCGCAGTTATTAATACATCCAGGTTCGGTTGTAGCATAATTTCCCTCAAAATAGCAATCCCGAACAATCATTTTGATTTTTTTAACATTTTCTGAATCATAAATGCTTACACAACCGTAGCCACTAGTACAATTAATAAAAGAGCAATTTTCTAGTGTTGCAGTGCCTTTTTTAAGATAAACAATTGTTGCATGACCATGACCTACATTAATATTTGTAAAATTACAATTCTTAATTACACTATTATATTTTCCTCCCATCTGAATAAACAAACCATCAGGAGAACCTAAAGCACTAATCCATTTAAAAGTAACATTTTCCAAATAGATGCTGGATTTATATCCATCAGGCACAACAATCGCAGTATACGATATAGGGGATGGATTGGAGGATTTGTCCCCAATATATGATCCATTGCCCCCAATGATTTTTACATTATTATAAACTTTTATCTGATAATTTGAGTCACTTGTTCTTGTTGGATAAAAATTAGTATTGTCCTTTAATTTTAAAGTATAATCATTATCTTTAAGTGAACAGTAATATTGCAGTTCATCCCAGTTATTCACAACAATAACCTCATCAGATTCACTACTTTGCAATGAATCCTGAAAATTTGAAGTAATTACATTACTTTCATTGCTTTTTTGAAAATCAACACTGCCCAACCCATCTTGAAAATCATCATGTGTGTTAATTGGCATGTCCTGAGATATTGTAGTATTGTCATTAATTTCACTTGCAGAAACACAACCAATACTTACAATAAACAATGATAAAATCAAAATGAATAATATTGTTTTAAAATTCATAAGTATCATAACCTTCATTATTTAATTGTTATTTTTCCGTTTTTGTTTACTGCTTTGTATGCTTTGTCTCCTGCGAATTTGACATTATATTTAAAAGTACCTTTTTTGGTTAATTTGGTAATTTTAAATGTTGCTATTCCTTTTTTATTGGTTTTTGCAGTGTAAGTTTTGCCTTTGACTTTTAAAGTTACTTTTTTATTTTTAAGTATAGTTTTACCAGAGGTTAGTTTTACTTGTACTTTTTTAGTTTTTGTTTTGGCTTTGAAAGTCTTTTTAGGAGCAGTTAGTTTAGTTGTTTTTTTATTTACAACAACTTTAGCACTAGCAATACTTGCACTATAACCAGTTTCACCAAAGAAACTGAAAGTGTAATACCTTGTACCTGCAGTACTATAACTTACTTTAACTGTAGCAACACCAGAACCATTAGTAACCACAATATCAGTTTTACCATTAACAGCAAACTTAACAGTCTTATTAACTAAAGGCACATTATTTGCATCAACCAATGAAATAATGAAATACTTAGATGTACTAGCAGTAGTACTAATATTTCCAACTAATATACTGGTCGCAACAGGATTTAAAGTCATGCTTATAGTTTTATTCTGCTCGACAATAGTATCATTAAGAATATTGATTTTTTCTTTTTGAGCAGCAATAGTGCTGTTCTGAGAATTAATAATATCATTAAGTTCATTAATTCTATCTTTCTGAGCCTGAATAACACTAGTACTATTTTGAGAATTCACAGTATCATTAAGAATAGCAATTTGATCTTTTTGAGATTCAATAGTACTATTCTGAGCAATAACAGTTTCATTAAGAACATCAATCAATTTAGATTGAGACTCAATAGTACTATTCTGAGCAATAACAGTTTCATTAAGAACACTAATCTGCTCCACCTGAGAATCAATAATGCCTTCCTTAACATTCACAGTATCATTAAGAGTAGCAATTTGATCTTTTTGAGATTCAATAGTACCATTTTGAGCAATAACAGTTTCATTAAGAACATCAATCAATTTAGATTGAGACTCAATAGTACTATTCTGAGCAATAACAGTTTCATTAAGAACACTAATCTGCTCAGCCTGAGAATCAATAATGCCTTCCTTAACATTCACAGTATCATTAAGAGTATTAATTTGATCTTTTTGAGCCTCAATAGTACTATTTTGATTATCAATAATTTTATTAAGGTCATTGATTAAATCAGCTGTGCTTTTAACAACATCAAATGAATCTGTTTTATAGGTGAAGTCACATATATCATCGCCTGAGTATAATACAGTGACATAGTATGTTCCTTGAGCTAATTCATCTATAGTGTATGTGGCAACATTGTCAATTAGTTTTGTAGTGTTTTTATCTCCGTTTACAATAATTGTTACGTTTTCTGTTGCATATTGTATTTCTACTTCAATATTAAGTTTTTCACCAGGAACTAAATCCCCATGAGAAATATTAATATTAGGAACAACTTTGTTTACAACTACATTTGCAGAAGTGTTGAATCCTTCATAAAGTTCATCACCTGCAAAAGAAATACTAGCAACATAACTATCCGGAACTAAACTAGAAACATCAACACTAACCAGACCCTTATCATTAGTAGTTAAATTCTCATTGATAGTTCCAACAATAATGTTAACAGTTTTATTAACTAAAACATTGCCATTAACATCAGTTAAAGTAGCAACTAATTCGTTGGTGAGATTATAATCAGTAATTACATCTGAAGCGGTTAATAAAGAATCATATTTCACGGTAACATTAACAATTTTAGATATGGAATTATAATTGTCATCTCCAGTGTATGTTATGTTGATTTTATTTACTCCCATAATATTGCTTGAGAGGTTAATTGTATTGTTATCAGTTACATTGATTTGGTAATTTTTTTCTTTATTTTTTATTAATATTTTTCCAGTAGTATTTTGTGGTAAATTAATTTTTATTGTGAAATTCTCTTCACGGCTAACAGTATCTGGTATGATATTAACATCCATTGATGGTGTGATTTTAGCTACATTTACTGTTAGTCTTTTGGTTTGACTGTCCCACCAATTGTCCCCGGAATATTTAATATATCCAGTATTTAATCCACTGCCAAGTAAATCAGTGATATCAACAATATTTAATGTATTCAATTCAGTTATTGTCTTATTTTTATTATTAATGTAAATAGTGATGTTGCCTGTAGCATTTGCCGGCAGTGTTATATTTATGTTGATTTCATCAAAAATATGAGGATTAACTGGTGTTGTGATATTGATTTTAGGGTTAATTCTGTTTACTGTTATTTGATCGGATTTTGTTTGGTTGGTGTATTTTTTATTACCTGAATAATATAATTCAATATTATTATTTCCACCAACAAGCAAATCTGAAATATCAATATTTACACTTCCCCCTAAACATTCTTGAGTTTTGTTTTTATCACCAGCAAAAACTGTAATATTTCCTGTTTCATCATCTTCTAATAAAATAGTGATAAAAATGCTGTCATCATCTACGTTTGCATCTGCAGGAGTTTGTATGATTAATTCCTTATCTATTTGTGATATATTCCATTCAACAATATCCTGACCATATAAATGAGTAATATTATCTATTAATTTTACATAAACTGAATAGACTCCTGCAAGCAATTCATCTGGAACAGTGAAATTAAATAAACTAGAACCATTTACTTGATATTCATAAGTATTATTATTTACAGAAATATATGCTATTCCCTGGCTTGATTGAGGCAAAGTAATTGTAATATTTTGATCTTCACCATAAACAATAGGTTTTGCACTGACTTGAATATCATTTTTAAAATCTAAAAAAATATCTTCAGAGTCCAGTGTAACTTCAATATGATTGTCTTTAGACTCACTTTTATAAATTACCTTGAATTCTCCATTTACTAAAGTAGTGTTTTGAGGCAAGATTCCTGTTTTAGATGAAAACTTAACAGTCAATGGATATAATTTTTCAATTCCATCAGTTGTGCCGTCATCCCAT
This sequence comes from Methanobrevibacter sp., assembly GCA_017473945.1. GTDB lineage: Archaea > Methanobacteriota > Methanobacteria > Methanobacteriales > Methanobacteriaceae > Methanocatella. The sequence goes on from JAFUIW010000091.1 coordinate 14,156, forward strand.
GTTAATTTACCCACTATTTCAAAAGTGTCATTTCCCAAGTAGTTTTCCCATGACGAAAATACTGCATACATATTTACTGGAAACATACAATTATGAACCCAATACCCACGTTCATCACATCCAGTATATTTAACATAATTTAAATAATCATTCTGTCCAAACCATACATTATTAAAAGTAATATTAGAAGGAATCTTAATCTGAGAATTGCCTATATCAAATCTAGATGAAAAAGTACAATAATTAAATTCCATTTCAATAATATTTCCAAGAGGTATAAAACCTAAATGATTATAACTGCCTAAAAAATTACAATAATTGAATTTCCTATTAAATGGGCTTGAAAACATCCATGCATCACTAAAATTAATAAATGAACAATTATTAAAAATACCTAAATTAGATTTGCCCATAAATACATGAAAATGAGGTTTATTCGAATTTGATAAAGACAAATATTTTGAGTTTGAAGCATCGAAAATTAGATTATTAAAAGTAAAATTGGCTGAAGATGAAGTTAAGCCTAATGAGGCATAACAACCATTTTCATTATTTAAATTTTTAATAATTACTTCACCGATTCCATTAATAAATAAATTGCTTGTATTGAATTTCAAATCTGAATCAAGATAATATGTTCCATTGTAGACATTTATTTCTACTTTGTTTTCTCCACTTAAATTGTTGCATGCCAGTTCAAATGAGTTAAATGGATTGCCTAGGGTTCCATTTCCTCCATCTATTGTTTTATTTTGGCCCACATAAATTACACGAGAATCATCTTGTGAAGATAAATGATTTTCCTGTGTAATTTCTAAAGTATTTTCTTCATTAATGTCAGTTAAATCAATTTCACTAGACTGTGTTACAATCTCTGTAGTAGTATCATTCATATCGGCTGCTGAAACAAATCCTATGGAAATGATTAATGACAATAATAAAACCAACCAAATTATTCCTTTTAAATTCATTATCCTAATACTCTCCCTTTAAATTTTTTTATTTGAAGTGATTTTGTGATTTAATAAGTATAATAAACATTTTTAATTCTAAAAAAAATGAAAAAAAATAGTGAGAATTAAATTTAATTCTCACCTTTATTTAATTGTTATTTTTCCGTTTTTGTTTACTGCTTTGTATGCTTTGTCTCCTGCGAATTTTACATTGTATTTAAAAGTACCTTTTTTGGTTAATTTGGTAATTTTAAATGTTGCAATTCCTTTTTTATTGGTTTTTGCAGTGTAAGTTTTACCTTTAACTTTTAAAGTAACTTTTTTATTTTTAAGTACAGTTTTACCCGCTGTTAGTTTTACTTGTACTTTTTTAGTTTTTGTTTTGGCTTTGAAAGTCTTTTTAGGAGCAGTTAGTTTAGTTGTTTTTTTATTTACAACAACTTTAGCA
>JAFUIW010000092.1 GCA_017473945.1 Methanobrevibacter sp.
AAATTGGCTACTGTTTTGAATGCTTCAGGTTTCGATACTGTTTATGGGGAAGGTAAGAATTTGGTTGCAACTTTAAAAGACATTAACGGCAATGCTGTAGAGAATGTTAATGTTTCCATTAAGTTGGATAATGTTACCTATGTCAAGACTACTGATGCTAGTGGTCAGGTTAGTTTGTTTGTTGACTTGTTGCCTAAGTATTATCATGCAGCAGTCGTTTTTGCCGGTGATAACAGGTATGGTGCTTCATATGATAATGTTAATGTCACTGTAAATAAATTAGGAACTGTTTTGAATGCCACAGGTTTCACAGCATATTATGGTAATCCCAAAAACTTGACTGTTACTTTAAAAGACATTAACGGCAATGCTGTTGGAAATGTTAATGTTTCCATTAAGCTGGTTAATGCGACTTATGTTAGGACTACTGACAGCAATGGACAAGTAAGTGTATTGCTTGATCTCTTACCTAAACAATACAAGGCTATGATTAGTTTTGATGGCGATAACAGATACGCTTATTCCCGTACCAGTGCAAATGTCATCGTAAATAAAGTTCCTGCTGTTATGGATGCTTCTACTGTCACCACTGTCTATAGCGATGGGGAGTACATTGTCGCTTCATTAAAAGACGTGAACGGTAACAGCATTCAGGATACTGAAGTTCATATTCAAGTTAATAATGAGACCTATGTCAGAACCACAGACAATAACGGAGAAGTAAAAGTATTGGTTGATCTGTTGCCTAAGCAATACAATGCAGTAATCACTATTGCTGATGATGATAGGTATACTGATTCATATATTACAGTTCCTATTGTTGTAAAGAAATTAGGCACTTCAGTGAATGCCACAGGTTTCACCACTGTTTATGGCAAATCTAAGTATGTGTATGCCACATTAGTTGATGAACACGGAAATGCCTTAAAAAATACAAATATCTCAGTTAAATTTGTAAGTAAGACTTATGTTGCATCAACTGATGAAAATGGACAAATGAAACTGTTGCTTAACATAGTTCCTAAAATATACAAGGCAGTCGTTACATTTGAAGGAGATGACAAATACATCAAGTCAACCACAACAGTTAATATAACTGTATATAAGGCAACTCCAAATTTGACTGCTCCTAAAAAGTCCTTTAAAAAATCCGTTAAAACAAAAAAATACACTGTTACTTTGAAAACAAATTTAAATAAAGTAATGAAAAACACTAAAGTTACCTTAAAAGTGAATAAGAAAACATATTCCGCTAAAACAAATTCTAAAGGTAAAGCTACATTTAAAATTACCAACTTAAAGAAAAAAGGAACTTTCAAAGCTACAGTCAAATACTCAGGCAGCAAATACTATAAGGCAAAATCAGTAACTACAAAAATAACTGTTAAATAGATGTTTTTAACATCTATTCTTTTTTTATTTTTTTAAATCAAGTTCTTCTTTGTTCAGGAGAATTGATTTTTTCAAAGAATTAATATAATTCGATTTTTATTATATAATTTTTTTAAAAATATCAAATTATATATAATTCCTTTTACTAACATATTAATAAGTGGTACTTATGATTGAAAATAACATTTGTTTATTGACAGATAGTTACAAGATAACTCATCATTATTTCTATCCAAAAGGTACAGAAAAAATTTATTCATACCTTGAAAGTAGGGTAGGTGCGGAGTTTAATAAAACTATCTTTTATGGACTTCAATACATAATAAAAAAGTATTTGGAAGGTCAAGTTGTAACAGAAGAAAAAATTGACCAGGCAGATAATCTGATTACTGCCCATATTGGTGAAGACATCTTTAACAGGGAGGGCTGGGAATATATCCTGGATAAACATGATGGATACTTGCCTGTTGAGATTAAGGCTGTTGCAGAAGGAACACCAGTTGACGTCAGCAACGTTTTAATGACTGTTGAGAACACTGATAAAAAATCATATTGGCTGCCTAATTACCTGGAATCATTGCTGTTGCAGGTTTGGTATCCTTCAACCGTTGCTACACTTTCTGCGGAAGTCAGAAAACTTGCTAACTTTTATCTGGAAGTGACAGGTTCGATAAAGGATAATCTGGACTTTATGTTGCATGATTTCGGATATAGGGGTGCAACTTCCACTGAATCATCAATGCTTTGCGGTTCAGCTCATCTGCTAAGCTTTTCAGGTACTGATACAATTCCAGCACTCACTATTCCTGAAAACTATTACAATGATTCAAACTTATACGGTTTTTCAGTTCAGGCAACAGAACACAGCGTAATGACTTCACTTGGTCCTGAAGGCGAAATGGATCAGATTCTAAACGTAATCGACAATGCCAAGGAAGGAATACTTTCAATGGTTATTGATTCATATAACTACAGAAACTTCCTGACTGAAGCCGGAAGGTCCGGCAGCGAACTGAACGAGGCCATTTTGAATTTTTTAGATTCTGAGACAAATAAAATAGTTTTCAGGCCTGACAGCGGAGAACCCGTATCCACAACAATCGACTGTTTGAACTTACTCTCCGATGGTTTTGGAAGCCACCTGACTGATGAAGGATACAAGGTATTTGATTTAAACATTGGCCTTTTATGGGGTGACGGTTTAAATTACCAGAAGATAAGGGACATCCTGTTTGCCATGAAATCAAACGGATGGGCCGCTCAAAACATCATCTTTGGTATGGGTGGTGGACTTCACTCATCAGTAACACGTGACACCCAAAGAAATGCATTCAAATGTTCCGCCCAATTAAGGGATGGCGAATGGCATGATATTTTTAAAAATCCTCTGGATTCAAGTAAGAAATCAAAAACAGGAAGGTTCAAATTGGTTAATGATGGCAAGTCCTTTAGAACAGTTTCTATTGATGATGAAGGTAAGGATTATCTTCAAACAGTATTTAAAGATGGTAAACTGATAGTTGATGATACTTTTGGCGATATCAAGTCAAGAGCATTGAATTATTCAAATTACAGGTGATAAAATGTGCACTGCAAGTAATTACATAACTGACAAACATTATTTTGGTCGTAACTTTGATTATGAAATTTCATATCATGAAAGGGTCACAGTAACTCCAAGAAATTACGAATTCAAATTTAGAAAAATAGATGATATCAAAACACACTATGCAATAATTGGTATTGCTGCAGGTGTTGACGGATATCCGTTATACTATGATGCATGCAATGAAAAAGGATTGGCTATAGCTGGATTAAACTTTGCAGGAAATGCAGTTTATAGGGAATATGAGGATGGAATGGTTAATGTGACTCCCTTTGAATTGATTCCATATATTTTGGGTAAGGCCACAAGCGTGAGTGAAGCTAAAGAACTGTTGTCAGAAATAAATCTGGTAAATATCAACTTTGCAGAAGAGCTTCCCTTATCTCCTCTTCACTGGATGCTTTCAGATAATAATGGTGATGCTATTGTTGTCGAACCAATGGAAGATGGTTTAAAAATATATGACAATCCTGTTGGAGTCTTAACAAATAATCCTCCATTTGACAAACAGTTATTTTATTTGAATAATTACAGGCATCTGTCAAATAAGAATCCTGAAAATACTTTTGGTAGTGACATTGATTTGGATGAATATTCAAGAGGTATGGGTGCCATTGGCCTTCCAGGTGATTTATCATCCGCTTCAAGATTTGCAAAAGTGGCATTCACACGTGCAAACTCATATTCTGACAGCGATGAGCTAAGCAGTGTAGGTCAATTTTTACATATTTTAGGCTCTGTTGAACAGCAAAACGGCTGCACATTCATCGATGATCCTGATTTATTTGAATATACTATCTATTCATCATGTTACAGCACTGAAAAGGGAATTTTATATTATAAAACATATAACAATTCACAGATTACATCTGTAAATCTTTATAGTGAAGATTTGGACTCAGATAACTTGATTAATTATGATTTGATTAATGAAGAACAAATTAATTTCATTAATTAAACTTTTTTTATTTTTTTAATTGCATTTTTATATCTATTTTTGACATTTCCATTCAGTATTTATATTATTAATCCTATACATAATAATAATTTATAAATTTTAACAAATTTATGTGTTTAATTTGTTGAAACGGAGGCAATAGTTTGAAAAAAATTAAAATTTTAATGATATTTTCAATATTGTTTTTAGCAGCGGCAATTGCGCCAGCATTTGCATTGGATAATGATGCGGTTGTTGCTTCTGAAAATTCAACATTAATCCAAAAGGATTATTATTTTGATGCAAATATTGAAAATAATACTGGAGATGGGTCAATTCATAATCCTTATAAGGAATTGGATTCAACTAAATTTAGCGATAACTCAGTAGTGCATTTGGCCAATGGGGAGTATACTCTTAAGGGAAGTAAATCTTATTCCAATTTAAGTATCATTGGACAAAATCCCGAAAAAACTATTATTAAATATTCTAATGCAGTTGGATTCACATCCAATGGGTTGATAACATTAAAAAATGTTACTTTATTAAAGTTAAGGATAAATCTTAATCAAAATTCAAATTTAACTGCTGTTAACACTATTTTTGGTGATAATTCAGCTACCAATAGTGCCATTTATGGTTCAAGCAGTAAAAATATGGTCATTTTAAATAATTGTTCTTTTTCCAATAATTCTGCACAGTATGGGGGAGCAATTAAATTAAAAGAGGGGACTTTGAATATTGCCGATTCAACATTCACTAATAATCATGCTGATTGTTATGGGGGAGCTATTGCCTGTGAAAATACAGATGTTTACATGTCCAATAATAAGTTTATCAGCAATTACGCTACAAACGATGCTGGAGGGGCTATTTATTTAATAGATTCTAAATTGATAGCAGATAATCTGGATTTAATAAATTGTTCAGCATTATTTGGAGGTGCAATATCTTCACTATCATGTGATTTGAACTTAACAAATTGTCATGCTAAAAATAATAGGGCAAAATATTATGGTGGAGCTATTTTTAAGATGTACACATCATTTGATTTGCTTGAATCCATTTTTGAAAACAATTCAGCTTTAAACGGTGGTGCATTGTATGTTGATAATGTCGCCGATTTTAAGATTAATTCAAACTATTTTTCAAACAATAAGGCTTCATCAACTGGTGGTGCAATATATTCTGTTTTAAGCGATTCATATTATTTCATCACTGATAAAAATCTGAAAAACACATTCAAAGGAAATTCCGCTTCATTTGAAAATGACGTTTATCAGAATTTATATGCAAACTTGAGTGTGGGTAACAATAACTATATCTTAATGCATTATAATGCATCCTATTCAGGAAACCTGCCTAAAAAATATGATTTAAGGGATTATGGATATGTCACATCCGTTAAAAGTCAGGGATCCGGTGGAAACTGCTGGTCATTTTCAGCATCAGCAGCACTTGAATCAGCTATTCTTAAAGCGGCCAATATTAATTATGATTTGTCTGAAGAAAACATGAAAAATATCGCATCAAAATATTCAGATTACGGTTGGACAATGGAAACCAATGTCGGCGGTTACGATAAAATGGCAATTGGTTATCTTACAAGTTGGTTAGGGCCTGTAAATGAAAGTGAAGATGCATATAGTGACAAGTCAGTTTTATCCGCAATATTGGATACTACCTCAGTTCATGTTCAAAATATTGTATTTTTAACAAGGGATAATTTCACAGATAATGATGCTATCAAAAAAGCTATAATGGATTATGGTGCGGTTTCAACAAGCATATACTGGTCCTCAAGCAATCTCAACAATAATAAAAACTATTATTATTCAGGCAACTCTGGCGCAAACCATGCAGTGGCTATCGTTGGTTGGGATGACAATTATAAAGCATCTAACTTTAAGAATTCCCCTGGAGGTGATGGGGCATGGATTATTAAAAACAGTTGGGGTTCTAGCTCTGGCGATAAGGGATTTTACTATGTGTCATATTATGATACAAAAATTGCCCAGCCTGGAAGATATGTTTCATATGCATTTGTCTTAAATGATACCATAAGATATGATAAAAACTATCAGTATGACATTCCGGGAAGAACCGATTACTTTTTCAATGAAACATCTACTGTTTGGTATAAAAGTAAATTTACAGCTACTAGCAATGAGTATTTGGCTGCAGTATCCACATACTTTGAAAAGGATACCAATTGGGATTTATCTGTTTATGTAAACAATGCATTAAAACTCACACAATCAGGATTTGCAAATCCAAGTTACAGGACAATAGATTTAGATTCATTGATTCCTCTTAAAGCAGGTGATATCTTTGAAATTGTATTTAAAATAAAAGTTGACGGTGATGCTGGTGTTCCAATTTCAGAAAGCGTATCACTCAATGCGGAAATGTACGATTATAATACTTCATTTGTCAGCTATGATGGTAAAAACTGGCAGGATTTCTATGATTTGGCATGGACATATCCAGATCACACCTACAATTCACAGGTGGCATGCATTAAGGCATTTACTGTTTTAAACAAAATTAACACTGAAGTCATTCTAGAAGTCACTGATTCCTATAATCCGGTTGAGATTTCAGCTAAAGTGCTGACCCAATACGGAACATTGGTCAAATCAGGTAAGGTTACATTCAACGTTGAAGGAAAAAACATCGATGTTGATGTGGTAAACGGTATTGCCAAGTTATCATACGCTTTTAAAAGTTTGGGTAAAAATACTGTTAAGGCTACATTTAGTGGTGTAGGTTTTAATGGAGCCTCTTCAAGCATTGAAGCTAATCCGAAAGGTGTTAAATTTGTTGGAGATGATTTAACAACATTCTTGGGAATCTTTTCATATTCAGCAAAACTGGTTGACGAAAATAACAGGGCGGTTTCAAACAAGGAAATAAAATTCACAGTGAATAATAAGAATTATGTTGCTGTCAGTGACAAAAACGGTTTGGCATCAATCAAACTCAACTTGCCTGTTGGAAGTCATAATGTTACTATTGGATTCAATGATTTGTCAGGCAATACAAATTCAAACATTGTAAAGACAATTGCCGTAATAACCACCATTAATCTTCCGTCTGCTGTAAAGTACACATTAAATGCAGTTTACTTATTTAATCTAGTTGACAGCAACGGCAATCCTGTAAAAAATGCTCATATGAATATCACTGTTAATGAAGAGCAGCAGACAGTCTCCAGTGATGCGAATGGAAATGTTTACTATCCTATTAATTTAACTCCGGGCACTTATAAAATCACAATCAAAAATCCTGTAACAGGTGAGGTAAAAACCCAAACCATTAAGGTGGTAGCCCGTATTAATGGAAATAAGGCATTAACCATGTATTATGGTGCTGGATCAAGCTATAAAGTTAGGGTATATGATGATTTCGGTAATGTGGCAAGCGGTATGGCAGTGACCTTTAAAATGGCAGGTAAAACTTATTCAAAAAACACAGATTCTAATGGTTATGCTTCACTCAAAATCAATTTGAATCCTGGAACATACACAATAACTGCCAGTTACAAAGATTATAACGTGTCAAATAAGATTGTAGTAAAACCTACATTGATTTTATCTGCTAAAACTGTTAAAAAGTCCAAAACATTTAAATATACTGTTAAACTTTTAAACAAGAACGGAAAAATCTTAAAAAATAAGTACGTTAAAGTAAAATTCAGAGGAAAAACATATAAAGCCAAAACCAATTCCAAAGGAATTGCAACATTCAAGGTTAAGGCATATTCAAAAATAGGTAAATTCACTTTGACTGCAACTTATGGCAGTGCAAAAGTATCTAAAAAAATAACAGTAAAAAAATAAGGTTAAAATAAACCTTATTTGTTTGTTTTTATTAATTTACGGGCTGCTTTTAAGTCAGTGTTATAGATGTGGCCTGAGGTTGAGTGGTAGTGAACTCCACCGAAGTTTAATTTTTCACCAACAATTTCCTTGTTGACTTCTTCTTTCATTTTCAATCCGAGATATGCTATGAAAAACATGTTGGAGTAAAATGCACCGAAGATATCATTGCTTCTGAAAATGCAGTGGATTGTAAGCTCATTGTCACGCACAATGCATTGCAAAAACTGTAGGCATGGAATATCTTCCCTGTCAGCGTCCAATTGAGGGTCAATTGTAACCGCAACTGCCCTGTTTGATCCTGTTGCAGTCAATATTCTCTGTTTCATTGTATTGAACTGGTCGACATCAAAATGTGCATAGATACGGTTAGGGTATGTGTATACGAATCCTTGATCATCTGGATTTTCTGCGGATTTTACATATTCATACAATGCATCGCTCTTGATTGGGCAGCCTTCCATATCATATTTTCCGGATTTGATGTCATTCAATAGCATTTCAGGTGTGTAGTGCTGGTATTTTGCCCTGAATTTCAAATCGAACGGATCGTCAATAATATAGAAATTTCCTAAACTCTCCATCAAATGGTGGTTTGAGTCTTTATAAGTTTCTTTTCCTTGTTTTAGGATTTTATCTACAAAATCCAAATAGCATTGATTAATAGTTAACATAAAAAACATCCCTTTAAATTAATTATATTTTGTTTTGTTAAGTATATAAAATTATTATAATCAAAGAAATTTATTAAGTTTCACCACTTCATGTAGATTACTTATTTTAATTTTCTAAAATTAGATTAACGATTCAATAATTTATAAGATAGCTATTATAATTTTAATAAGTTTTATTATAAGTGATGGTTTAATTAAGTGTAATTTTAAGCATTCGATGACTTATTTCTCGTTGACTTTTCTTACAACTTTTGCAGGAATGCCCGCAACGATTGTGTCTGCATCAACATCCTTGGTGACCACCGCATTTGCGGCAATGATTGCACCGTCTCCAATGCTAACTCCAGGCAGAACTGTCACGTTTGAACCTAGCCATGCGCCATTTCCGATTTTAATGGGTGCCGGAAGAAGGTTTGCCCTTTTTTCAGGGTCTTCATTATGGTTCAGTGTCAACAGGCATGCATTATGGCCTATCAAAACATTGTCTCCAATGAAAATTCCTCCCTGGTCCTGCATGGTGCAGTTGGAATTGATGAAGACATTCTCTCCAATGTGTATGTTCTTGCCGCAGTCTGAGTGGAATGGTGGAATCAACCTTAATGTATTGTTGACAGGCTGTGAAGTTAATTCGGAAAATATTTCTCGGATTTCATCTTCCGTGTGGTATTCGCAGTTCAATTTGCTTTTTATTCTTGTGGCTTCCAGAAGCAATTTGTCAAACATTTCCTGAACTTCGGAAGGACTTTCAACTTCCTTTCCACTGTTTACATAATCTAGAAAATCTTTTAAATCCATATGTTACTATTTATTGCTTTCATTTATTAATATTGATGCCATTTTGAAAAATTGTTGTAAGTTCGTAAAATTGCTTTAATTTAGTTAATTATCTTTGGAATAACTTTGAGATAAGTTTTAAATGAGTTTGGAAAAAAATTTTTATAGTGATGAGTTTAATTAATAATCATATGAATTTTAAGGCGATTTTTTGAATTAAAAATACAATGAATATGGTTGTCTTTTTGAAGGTGTATATGAACTGTCACTGGAGGATGTTGAAAATGAATTCGTTAAGGATAAATCTCAAAGAAGGAGGGATATTTTTGATTATTATAAATCACATTTAAATGATATTAAATCAACTGGTTTTTGCTTAAATCATTGGATTGATGGTAGTTTTGTTACACTTAAAGAAAATCCCATGATATTGATACATTAACGGAATTTGATGGTGTTAAAATTAAAGAATTATGCATAATGAATGAAATTGAACATATAATCTATGATGCCCCATTGTGGAGCGAAAATTTTTGCCATTCATTTTGTGTTTTCAAAGTGCCCAAAAATTTCGGTGAGGATTACGAAGAGTATATGGAAATCAAAACTAAAGTGTTATTTTGTTTATTTCCGGTTGATTATAAAAATAATAAGTTAAAAGGTTTTGTTAAATTATAAAGTGATTAAAATGTTGTTCAATACGATTGAAAAGTATGATGAAGAATTAAATGATATTAAAAGTAGAATGGAGTCTATGGAAAAACGTATAGAAAAATATCTTGATAAAATATGGATAGTTGGTAACTATAGAAGTTTTAAAGAGTTATATGATATAATTCTTAAAGAGAGGGATGAATTTCTAAAAATGATGGATGAAAATATCAATCTCCATATTTCTGGTGAAAATGTAAAAAACCATAAAATTTCTCTGTCTGTCATGAAAGGATTGTTTGACAATTTCTATGATTTGACCTCATTTTAACTGATTATTTGAAGGATAACTTGAATTTGGCCTTTGAATGTCATGAACTGAAACTTGAACAGGTCACTAAGGGGTCAATTCAAATATTGTTTTCCATGGATGAGAACATAACAGATTTGAATGAAGTCTATTTGAACAATCAGGTTTTCAACAAATTGCTTGATTTGGTGGAATGCAAAAAAGAGGATTTGGCCAAACAAGAAGATATTGTAGGTACAAACACTATTCTGGCCTATAAAAAATTTCTAAGTGTGATAATAGAAAACGAATTGGATTTCACTTTGGAGAGCAGCTCTAGAAAAGCTGGTTTGAGTCACTCTGAAGCGTTGGAAATATATGAAGAAATTGATGATGGTTAATTGCAGGCAAATTCCACCATCATATCAAACAGTTCCTTGGCCTTATTTGTTGAATCTTGCTCGGTTATGTCTTCAGGTATCTCATACACGAAAGTGGGATATCCTGCCTGAGCTATTGGACATGACACCAACTGTGCTGAAGTTGACCTGTATGTTTCATTGCCTGTTTTAGGATAATAGTTGAAATCGCTGGAATCTTTAATTTTGTTGGAAATGTCGACGGACTCATCATCCATTTCAGGAGTGGCCACATAAAATCCTTCACCATATGTTGGAATATGTGAATGGCTTATTATCACGCAGTCTGCATCTGAAGAGGTTACATCAGGGTTTATATAGTCATGCACTAGATGCTCTCCGTTATACCTTCCTTTTTCATAATCCTGAGGATCTTTTGTTACAGTTACCCGATAATGTATGATTTTGACATCCTCATGGTCTCGCACATATTCTTTTGCCGCTTTAATTTCAGGATCTATTGAAAGAGGTTCTCTTGGATGTATTCCAGTAATCAAAGCTATTGTATTGTTTGCGCTTGCATTTCCGTAAATGAATTTTTCAACTGTTCCTGTGTCGGTGTTGGCGAGCATTGAAGAGCTTATTGAAATCTCATTTTTCATTGAAAAGCCAAAGTATAGCAAACTGCCCGTTATCAGTAAGATAACAGCAATTAAAATGATTTTATTTTTCCCTTGCAATTTTTCACCTTTTAATTGTAATTATATTTTTTACATATAATATTCTTTTGAATTTTTTTTTAAAGGTTATCTTCTTTCAATTGTGCATTTAAAGTGTTGTAGTAATATCCTTTTTGAGCCAGAAGCTCCTCATGATTTCCCTGCTCGATTATCTCTCCGTTTTCAATCACGATAATCTTGTCCGCATTTCTGATTGTGGATAATCTGTGAGCTATGATAAAACTGGTCTTGTTTTCCATCAACCTGTCCATGGCCTTTTGAATAAGCTTTTCGGTTCTTGTATCGACACTTGATGTTGCTTCATCCAAAATCAACACTTCTTTTGTTGAGATGATGGTTCTGGCAATTGTCAGCAATTGCTTTTGTCCATGGGAAATGTTGTCTGAATCCTCATTTAGTTCGGTTGAATATCCTTCTGACAGCTGCCTGATGAAATTGTCTGCATAAACCTGTTTTGATGCTTCAACAATGTCATCGTGTGTTGCGTTGAGATTACCGTAGTGGATGTTGCTTTCGATGGTGTCTGAAAACAGCCAGGAGTCCTGAAGCACCATTCCAATCAGTGACCTTAGTGAATGCTTGTCATATTCATTGATGTCCACTCCATCTATTTTAATTGAACCTGAGTCGATATCATAGAATCTCATGAGCAGCTTTACGATTGTGGTTTTCCCTGCTCCGGTCTCACCGACAATGGCTATCTTTTCACCTTTCCTAACATCAAATGAGAGGTTTTTAATTATCTTTTCATCAGGAGTGTATCCGAAGCTGACATTTTCAAATGTGATTTCCTCTTTAATGTCTGAAATCTCTTTAGTTGATGGATTTTCCTCATCATCAAGGTCTAAAAATTCAAATATCCTTTCACTTGCCGCCATTGCAGTTTGAATTTGATTCATGACACGGGTAATTTGCTGAATTGGTCTTGTAAAGCTCTGGACATATTGGAAAAATGCCAGTATGTCTCCAACTGTAATTGCCCTTTGAAGGACAAATATAGCTCCCAAAACAGCTATCACCACATATGTGAAATTGGAGATGAAGTTCATCAAAGGCCCATTTAAGCTTGAATAGAACTGGGATTTCCATTCCTGGTCAAACCACATTTCATTGTCCTTTTCAAATTTCTCCATTGAAATTTCTTCCTGGTTGAATGCACGGATTATGTCATGGCCTGTAAATGTCTCCTCGATTTGAGAATTCAGCGCACCCTTGTGAGCCAGTTGCTTTAGGAAATAGCTTTGGGAGTATTTGGTAATGATTCTGATTACCAAGAATGCTATCGGGATAAGAATGATTGTGGCCAGTGTCATCCAGATGTTAATTGTCATCATCATTATGAATACTCCGACAAGAGTAATCACTGCTGTTGTCAGTTGTATGAATGACTGTGTGATTCCGTTTTGAAGTGAGTCGATATCGTTTGTTATTCTTGACAGTATATCCCCTCTCTTGTTTTCTTCAACCTTTTCCATAGGCAGGTAAAGAATCTTATCCATTAGTTTTTCCCTTAAATCATAACTGATTTTAGTTGTTATCTTAATCAGGAAATAGCTTTGCAGGTATGAAAAAACTGCACTGATTATATACAGTGCCACGACAATTATCAAAATATTAATCAGGCTTTCAAAATCCAGTGTGCCTGTATTATTGGCAATGTTGCTGATTCCATCATAAATCAGGGTTGTGGCCTCTCCAATGAATAATGGTGCAATAATCGTAAATGCAGTTGAAAGAATCGCGCAAATGACTGTTATAATCAGTCTGAATTTATGATCCTTCAATAGGGAAATGATGTTTCTAATGGCCTTTCTGTTGTCAACAGGTTTTTCGGGAGGCTTTCTTCTGATTGGTCTCGGACTCATAATAATGCCTCCATGGTATCTATTTGTGTATTGGCGATTTCCTGGTATATCTCACAGCTTTCAGTTAGGCTTTCATGAGTTCCTCTGTCTACAATCTCACCATTGTCAATTACGAGTATCTCATCAGCATCCATGATGGTTGAAATCCTTTGGGAAACAATCAAGATTGATGAATCCTTCAGTGATTTCAGATTATCCTTAATTTTTCTTTCGGTATTCATGTCAAGGGCTGAAAAGCAGTCATCAAACAAATAAAAGTCATATGTGCCGATGATTGCTCTAGCTATTGAAAGGCGCTGCTTCTGACCGCCTGAAAAGTTAGACCCTCCTTGAGTTACTTCCTCATCAAGATTTTCAACAAAATCAACCTGTGCAAGTCTTAATGCATCATTGATTTCATCGTCTGTAGCATCATTTTTTCCTGTCTGGAGATTGGACCTTACGGTTCCCTGGAACAGTATTGCCTTTTGAGGAGTAAAGCTGATTTTATCCCTCAGGCTTTTCAGTTTGAAATCTTTAATGTTCTGTCCTCCAATAAGGATTTCACCGGAAGTCGGATCCTGCAGGCGGGGAATCAGATTGATGATTGTTGATTTTCCGCTGCCTGTTCCTCCGATGATTGCGGTGGTTTTGCCAGGTTGCAGGCTGAAATTAATGTCTTTCAGGGTTTCCTTTTCACTTCCTGGGTATTGATAATAAACGTGCCTGAACTCAATTGCCGAATTTTCATCGATTTTTTCAAGATTTCCGTCAGTTATTGTAATTTCAGTTGTTAAAACTTCATTTACACGTCTTCCTGAAACAAGTATTCTCGGAAGCATGATAAAGAATGCGCCGATCATCAAAAATGAGGTGACAATCTGGGTTGCATATTGTATAAATGCAATGATGTCTCCGGTTAGAATTGAACTTGAAATTGCGTCATATGCTCCATAGTATAGAATCAGGACCACCATAATATTCATTATCAGTGTCATTAGAGGAAGCATAATAAGAATTGTCTTGAATACATAAATGTTGACATCATAAAATTCCTGATTTATTTTTTGAAATCTTTTTTGTTCATAATCCTGCCTTACAAATGCTTTGATTACTGGAATTCCAATAAGTATTTCCCTTGAGGTTTTATTGATTTTGTCAATTATTTCCTGGGTAATCTTAAAGTATGGAAGTACTCTGACCATGACAATTACCAAAAGAATGATGACTGCCACAAATGTAACTGCAATAATCCATGAAAGTTCTGTTTCAAGCTCAAATGCCTTGATTATACTTCCGACACCAAGGAGCGGTGCAAAAAGCAGTGTTGTAAAAATCATTGCAAGAACGCTTTGAAGCTGGTTGATGTCATTGGTTGAGCGTGTAATCAGTGATGACCTTGAAATTTCGTTCAGTTCATGATTGGAGAATCTTAAAACTTTTGAATAGACGATTTTTCTCAAATCCTTTGCATAACCTGATGAAACCCTGCTTGAAAAATAAGACACGCCAACAGTAGCAACGGCAGAGATTGCCACCATCAAAAGCATCATCTCTCCGGTAGCTATAATAAAATTGAAATCCGTGTTTTGAATACCTGTATTTACAATTTCTGCGGTATACTGTGGCAATGTCAAATCACAGTAAACCTGAATTATCAAAAACAGAAATATTGCAATAATGTATCCAATTTTATTTTTCAAGGGTGAGATTAACTTTATCATTGGTAAATATTAGTGTTTATATGTTAATAAAGGTTCTACATTTTCGTGTTAAAAATTGCCATTATTTTGTTATATTGCTTTAATTCAGTAAAATTGTTCTATTTTAATAAAATTGCTTTTAAAAATTCTTTATATTTAAAAATAACTATTAAAACTTTTAAAAAATAATATATAATTATTTTACACTTAAATTAATCTATAACTTATCAATTTATCTCACAAAAGAAAGTTTAAGAGACAACATGACTAATACTGAATTGGTTTTAAATATGCTTGCTGAAGTTTCAACC
>JAFUIW010000093.1 GCA_017473945.1 Methanobrevibacter sp.
ACTGTTATTTCAAAGACTTCTGTCCTATCCAAAAGGCGATTGATTTCATTGACTGTTTCATCATGAGTTGGAAAGAACTTATCTCCAAGATAAGTCAGTACTTCAATTTTTTCATCATCGTCAGTTAATGTCCTGATTTTTCCAAACACGATAACGCTTCTGAAAGTGTACCACCAGCTGTCCTTTGCCTTAACGCCATCATCCATTACGCAATATGAGCATTTTGATGAATTTTTAGCCGCATCATCCTTATGGCCTTTTTTGGCTCCGTGGAAATAAATCTTGCCGTTTACATATACATGACTCATCGGAAGTGCATAGGGATAGTCATAATCACCCAACAGTGCCAGAACCCCTCTTGGATGCTTTGCTAATATATCTTCACATTCCTCTTTTGGGAGTTGCTGACCTATTCTTCTCATATTTCTAAACATATTAGTATATTTAATTTAACTAACTAAAATAAGTATATGTCTCAATTAACCTTTAGAAATGCAGAGGAAAGTGATGTTGGTCTGATTTTGGAATTTATCAGAAAGCTTGCTGATTATGAAAAAAGACTGGATGAAGTTGTAGCAACCGAAGATGACATCCGAAAGTGGGTTTTTGAAAAGCATCAGGCAGAAGTGATTTTTGCTCTTGAAGATGATAAGGTAGTCGGATTTGCACTGTTTTTCTTAAGCTTTTCAACATACATCGGCAATGTAAACCTTCACCTTGAAGATCTCTTCATCGACCCGGAATATCGGGGAAAGGGCTACGGCAAGGCGCTTCTTAAAAAGCTTGCTAAAATTGTTGTTGATAGAGGTTATGGAAGATTTGAATGGACCTGCCTTTCATGGAACAAGCCGAGCATTGACTTTTACCTGTCATTAGGTGCAAAGCAAAAGGACTGGAACGTTTTCCATCTAACCGGCAGGGAACTGGAAAAATTAGCCAATGAATAATGGGAGTTAAAAACTCTTAAATCACTTTTTTTAAAATCTTAAACATCACTTTTGAAAATAATTTTTTAACCATTCCCAGTTTTACCTCAGGTCCGAAGTCATGATTGACAAGACCTGTTTCATGCCAGAATCTGATGTCTGCAGGAATGCCGTCCTCCTTAAATGCCATAGCTTTCCATACATCGAAAAATATTATGTCGCCTAGTTTTGGAGAATGCAACTTGCCTGATTCAACATCCTTTTTGAATTTGATGGCAGTTTTATCAATAGATTTTATATCTGGAAGTTCTTCTCCTCCTGTTGCCCATGTTATTTTAAATACCTTGTTTACACCCCAATGCCTTAATGATTCATCCATGTATTTTGAAACCTTCTTATGTCCGGCACCTGCTGTTGTAACTATGACCAATGCCTTTTGTGTGAAAAATTCCTGTCTGTGAAATATATATGCTGTATGGTCAATAAAATTCTTTAAAAGTGCTGAAACGTTCATTGCATATACCGGTGAAGTCATTATGATTCCATCAGCGTTCTTTAATTTTTCAACAATCGGATTGACAATGTCAAAGTGAGGGCATTTGTCTTCACCTTCCATTATACAATTATGGCATCCATGACATATTGGAATATTTTCTTTTGCCAAATGGATTTCTTCAAACTCTCCATCGAGATTTTGTTCAACCTGCTTTACCACTTTCCAAGTATTTTTCTTTCTTGGAGACCCGTTAATTACAACATATTTCATCTAAACACCCAATTGTCCTTCCAGAATTAATTTTTCCATATATTCAAACTGTTTATCAAATTCGTCCAATTCATCTTCATCAACATCAAATGCATCGGGATTGTGAAATATTCCAATCTCATCATGCACTTTGCTTTCATCAAAAATTCGTATCATGAAAAAGGGATTTTCCTCATCCGTTTCAGTGCCGTCAAGGTATATGTTATGTTTTGATGCACTCTCAAATCCAAATCTGGAATAATAGTTCTCATCGCCGATGACAATGACAAATGGAATATTCATCTTTCGAGCATGTTTTAATGTATAATTTATTAGTTTTGAGCCCAATTCCTGATTCTGGTATTCACTGTCGATAGCTATCGGACCCAGAACCACCGCATCAGCTGATGAATTTTCATAATCGATCCGGCCTATGGAATAATTGATATTTCCTATTATCCTGCCATCATTTTCTATGATATATGCCAAATCTTTAATGAATGAATCACATTTGCGTAAATTGTGCACTATGAAGTGTTCATAAGCTCCAGGACGATATATGTTCCAGAATGAATTTCTGTTGAGTTTTTCAACTTCCAGATAGTCCTTTTCTTCTTCCAACCTAATTTCCATATCATATCCCCCTTAAATCTTCGCAGAGTTGAAAATTATCTTTGCATGATTTTCAGTTTTTCTTAGAAATTCCTCAAGGAACTTTTCATCGTCTTCAGGATAGTTTATGATGAAATGTTCATAGAACAAAAACATTCCATAATAGAAAAATGACTCTGAAAGCTGTTTTACATCACAATCGTCTCTAATAACATTTTTTGCCTTCATCATGTTAAAGAGATTAATCCAGCCGTTTACAGGTCCCTGAATAATAGCTTCCTTCAGGAAATTTTTAACATGCTCATTGTGATATGATTCGATGAAAAACAGTCTTGTTATTTTCATCATCCTTTCTTTCCTTAGCTTGCTTAGGAATGCTTCGCTTCCTGCCCTGTAAAAAAAGTCAAATCCTTTATCCAAATTCAGTGCTGCCTGTTCTATTGGTATGTCATCACTGACAATTTCCCCGATATAATAATTAAAGATTGCATCCAATATTGCCTGTTTTCCGGAATAATGATTGTATATTGAGCTTTCCCTTATTCCAACTTCACGGGCAATTTGTCTTATTGAAACTCCATCATATCCGTATTCGGAGAACAAATCTATTGATATGTCAAGAATTTTGTTTTTAGTCATTTAACGAACACCTGTTAGTTTACATAATTTAGTTTAATTTAATGATATATAAAACTAACGACTGTTAGTTTACACAAATTACTTAAAATTAAAAACTAAAATATTATTAGATAATATGGAAATTACTGCAGAAGAGATGAAAAAATCAATTGAAAGAATTTACAAAAGGCTGGATGAGGTTTCACCTGTGGATTTTGACTGCGGAAAGCTATGCGGTGAAGTCTGCTGCGTATACGATGCAGAGGATTACAGAAATGAGGAACTTGCACTGTATCTTCTTCCCGGCGAGGAGCTTATGTATGAGGATTCACCTGACTTTGACTTATATTACATAGATTCTTCAGAAATCAAGTATCCCCACTCCTGGAAAGGGCAGATTTATCTTGTAAAGTGCACAAACCCTCCTAAATGCGACAGGTCAATAAGGCCAATACAGTGCAGAACATTTCCATTAATTCCACACCTTGACAAAAAAGGGGAATTTCACCTGATTTTTGACGAGTCAGAATTTCCATACAAATGTCCTATTGTCCATGACCACATCAGATTGAATGATGATTTTGTAAAGACCACCTATGAGATATGGATGATGCTTATGGCAAATCCTTTGGTTTATGACCTGGTAGATATGGACTCAAGAATGAGGGATAACAGGAAAGTCAACTACGAGATAGTTATTTAAATAGCTTTGACACATACTAATACCATGATTAAAAAAGTCATCATTATCCTATTGTCACTGTTCGTTTTGATGAATGCCGCAAGTGCAATTGACTCATCAAACTGGACAACTGCCGATGTGGGCTATGAAACATTCAAGATTCCTCCCCAATATGAAAATCCATACAAAAGCGACTTTAACATGTATGAATTTGATGATGACATTCACGTGTTTACAATCAGATATGTCAATCCGAATCTTATGAGCCTATATGGCTATTTTTTAGAACACAACAGCCATATCAAGAAGGTTAACGTTTCAGGTCATGATGCAATTCATTTTATGAGATATGACAGATATAGTGAAAAGAACAATTCTGTATTGTGGTTTTCAGCAGGAGAAGAGTTCTACTACATTACATGGTACGGTGAAAAAATCACACCAGAAATAGAGGAAATCGTTAAAAGCTCTTCCCCATCAAAATATTCACATGATGAGTTTTATTATATCTTGAATGAGGAATACAATAACGACAAAATCGTCAATGCCCTTGAATCTCAAAGATATGATTATCCAACCAGAGATAGCGGACACCATTCATTTGTTACTTTCGGAAGTGGTGGCGTCAATTTTGGAGTCATGACCTAACAATTTTCAATGCAATATCCTCAAATATACGAATCATTAAATTAGTATACAATAGAAAAAAGTATAATTTAATGACACTATTTTTTAATTTAATTGATACTAATGTTAAAAAATATAAAATTAAATGGACTAATCTACATCAACTGACTTTCTTTACTCAAATTCCAGTCAATTTCTTCCAGACCATTTTCGCTTAAAAATTCATTTGCAGTTTTAAAATGATTGCAACCCAAAAATCCACGCCTTGCCGAAAACGGGGACGGATGTGATGTGACCAGCACCAAATGATTAGGATTTGTCAACAATTCCATTTTCTTTTCAGCCTGTTTTCCCCACAACATAAAAACAATTGGCTGTGTCTGTTCGTTTAAAATTTCAATGACATTATCCGTGAAGGTCTGCCATCCGCATTTGCTGTGGGAGTTGGCGTTACCTTCCTCAACTGTCAAAACAGTATTCAGCAAAAATACTCCCTGCTTTGCCCAGTCTTCAAGGCATCCGGACTCAGGAATCGGATAATTGTACTCTGAATTAATCTCCTTAAAAATGTTTTTTAGAGATCTTGGAACTGGTCGACCATCGGGAGTTGAAAATGCAAGACCGTGAGCCTGACCTTCCTCATGATAAGGATCCTGACCCAAAATTACAACTTTTACATTGCTTAAAGGTGTGAATTTAAATGCATTGAAAATATCCTCATAAGGAGGATATACGGTTTTTAGACTGTATTCATTATCAATAAAATCCATTATTTTTAAAAAATAATCCTTTCTGAACTCATCGGCTAAAGCCAAGTCCCAATCGTTTCCTATCATAAACCTTAATTTATTAGTTATTGCAAATAAATTTTTCATTAAAAAAAAATAAGTTAATTGTAAGTTTCAACAAACTTAACAATTTCATCTATAGCTTGCCTTTGCTGATTTTCAGGAGTTATTGTAGCCTTACCGTCACCGGATTGTGAGCCGTAATATGCAAACTGCTCATGATTTCCACCGTCTATGACAAATTCACTGAAATTGCCCTTGATTAAAGGTTTGGCCTCATTGTATTTCTCAAGATTGAGAACATTATCTTTAGAACCATATATTGATAATACTGGAATGTTAATGTCTTCGGTAGGATAAGCTGCAAATAGTATCACCCCATCAATGCCTGCAGTCTTGTTTGCATAGGATGATGCCACAACACCACCTAAAGAATGGCCAGACATGTAATAGTGACTGTAGCTTGAGTTTTCAATTATGGAATCGGCACTGTCTGAGCCGAAAAATGCAATATTGAACGGCATTTGCACAAGATAGCAGTCAACACCATGACTGGCCAAATATGTAAACATTGGCAGGTATGAAGTGTATTCAACTTTAGCGCCAGGATAGAATATTAAGGCTGAATCATTCCCAGGACCATCCAAAAGAAGCCCATTGGATTGTTTTATAACACTAACATTTCCACTACCGTTTAAATATTGATTAACAGTGTCTTCAGCATGGGAATAATCCGTGAGATAATATATTCCATATCCCAAAATCAAAACGACTATTATTACTATTGCAATTTTTATCTTTTTATCCATATTCTCACAATACAACAATTAAAAACACTATAAATATGACTATTATGCACAAGCAGCAGCCAAAATTGGTTAATGGATTATCCTTATCTTCACCTTTCTTATGGTTATCCAAAACGGTTGATTGGATTGTATACTTTTCCATATTGTCATATACATCTGCAAGTTTAACTGCAACCCAGACTGAACGTACAATACTTACAAACAAAAGTATCATTGCCCAAAGCAGAATCAAACTGCTTGGAATGAAGAAGTTCAAATTTGGATTGCCGAACATTGCAAAGTATGCAAAGTATAAAATCCAGGGTATTTCGTATGCAATACCCTCTATAATCCAATTTCTGTTATTATGCTTGGAACCTATATAGAGGAATCCTGTACCGTTTATAAAGATTATAAATGAAAGGATTACCCACCAGGATCTTGCGATTTTTTCAAGGATGTTCATTTTTATTCTAATATGCTATTGTTGCTTGTTTCAATTTGTTCCACTACTTTTTTACCGTCATTAGCCATGTCAGAGAACATGTTGATTGTTTCCTTCATTTTAGGAAGTGCCTGTTCCTTGTATGTGCTTACATCTTCAATGGCCTGAAGAGCTTCAGCAAATGATGCCTTTAGGACGTCAGGTGATATCATTGTCTCAGCACTGTGCTTTTGAATTTCACTTCCCTGCTCCTTAAGCATGTGGGATGTTGTCTCAATAATGTTTTCTGTGGTTTCATTTAATATGTTAATCTTGTCCATTACAATTTTCTGATCATACAAAGCACTTGCAACCATTACACCTGTCCTTAATGCGGAAAGAGTAACATTCTTAGCACGGTTCACTCCACGGATAAGTTCCTTGTTGTTCCTTCTGATTACATTAAGTGACACAATTCCCTGCTGGTTTACAACAATAAGCTGTTGCATGTCCATGATTCTTTGTCTGAGAGGGAACAATATTTCTTCACGTACAAACTTGATTTTTTGAGGGTCAACACCGTTGATTTCAGCTTCCTGAATTTGGGCTTCAATTGAGTCATCCATCTGCTTTCCAAGTTCAATGTCAGCCAACAGCTTGTTGGTAACTTCCCTTAAACTGTTTTCTTCATTCAAAAGGGTTGTGTTGTCATTTTGCAGTACTTTGCTACTGTTGTCAAGGGATTCCATAATATTTGAAATAGCCACTTCCGCCTTTTCATACTTATCGAAGTATTTTTTGACGGGATTCAATATGTTTCCCAATACTCCTTTTTTGGCAAAATCAACCTTGCTTGGATCCAAATCCTTCATTTGCCTGTCAAGTTCTGCTAATTTTTCACCAATGTTTTCGGCATCCTTGCCGCCTTTGGATATGTCAACGACTCGAGTAGCCAAAATTTCATTTCTAGATGCGGATTTTGACATGTCTGCCATACCGAAGTTGTCAAGAGGCTTTAAGATACTTTCCCTTTCTTGAGGGTTGTTAAAATCTGTGTCAAATATAGCAACAGCATTGTCCTGTGCCTTGTTTTTTAAATTTGAGTTTTCCAATTTTTCTTCTTCTTGTTTGATTGTTGTTTCAACATCGCTTTTGATTTCATCTATGTCTAATGAGAATTCAGCCATAATATCACCATTAATTCAGGTATTCAATTTTACCTTGATCGATTTTTTGAGTAAAGTTTTCAATTGTTTTTCCATCTTTAATTATTTCAACATTCACATGGTCAGGATTAGGTTTTTTATAAGTTGTATAAAATCCAAAGCTGATTGGATAATCAGTATCGTAATAGACATTGGATAGGGTTTCAGTTTCAAAACCTATCTCTGTTCCGTTAACATCAACATAAGTTGTTTTGACATTGTATCCTTTTAATTCTGAAGGAACCTTGTTGAATATCGCTTCAGCGTATAACGTATAGCTTTTTGGAGAAGCAGAATCGCTTGAATAACCATTTACTTCAGATATTGTCAAATCCACCTCATGAGTTTCAACATTTTCCGTTGTAGAGGAATCTCCCCCGCCAGAACCTATAGCGAAAAATATTCCCACAACAATTAAAGCAACGATGACAATGATTGCTAAAAATATTTTAGCATTAAAACCAGAACCTGCAGACGGTTTGGATGATGTGTCCTTTTTAAAGAAATCATATCCGCAATTACCGCAGAAATGTGCATCATCCGGCAGATTTTCACCACAATTTGGACAATTCTTACTCATTCTAATCACTTTTATAATCTTTTACAGAATCTACTAAATCTTCCATATCTTCCAATAAAACATTAACTTCATCTTTTGAGTTTGAATCTGAATTGATGTTGATTACCAATTCATTTGTTAAATCTTCTATTTGATTTATAATTCTTTTCATTATATTAATTTTATTATTTAGCTCTTGCCTTATTCTTGGTGTGTCCTCATTGGCCAACTCGATTATATTTGAACATGCATCAGCCTGAGCGTAAAATATCTTGTTGCAGCTTTTAACTGTTGCCATGAATTTATCATAGGTAAGCTGAGGCGGTGTAAAACGTTTTTCTATTAACTCACATACGACTTTTTCTTTAACATCAAATACTACTTTTAAATTGTTTACTTCCATTTCATAATCCTTTAACAGATCATTGCTTTGAGGCTCGACTTTTTGCCTTTCAAAACCTGTGTCTTCTGATTTTTGAATTTTTTCTTTAGCTTTTTGAGCAATCCTTTTTGGAGCACTTCTTTTTAAGTTTAAAACCATATATGCATAAACCAAAGGAACTATAAATAAAACTAAAATGACTATAAGCCCTAATGAGTTTCTATGATATGATATCAGAATTAAAATGCCAATTAAAACTACATAATAAATTCCAAGATACCATGGAAGTGACTCATGAACAAGCAATGCATCTTGAATATTTCCAATACCCCTGTCCAATCTAATTTTTGATGCTGCCTTTGAATCAGGAGCATATTGAAGAATCTCGTCATCTGTAAGAATGCCACTGCGAGGTTCAATAATGAATCTAACATCAGATATTGTTTCAACACATTTAATTAAATTGCCTTCACAGTCATACGCCTTAGAATCCCTAAACTTTAATGGCGTTGTGAGTCTTTTAATTTCCTGTGCTTTTGTAATTTCACCAGACATTTATATCCCTCAATATTAATATATAAGTGCACGTATATAAAAGGGTATTAATCCTCAAAGTCTTTTTCAAGTAAAATTGTAACCGGCCCGTTGTTGAGCAAATCAACTTTCATGAATGCACCGAACACGCCCGTTTCAACTTCAACATATTCACAGCATTTTTCCACAAAGTCATCAAACAATACTGTTGCCTTATCGGGACTCAACGCCCGGTGAAATGAAGGTCTGTATTTTTTAACCTTACCGTATAATGTAAATTGCGGAACCAGCAACAGCTTTCCTCCAATGTCCAATACAGATTTGTTCATGCGCCCGTCCTCGTCGGCAAAGACCCTCAGTTTTGCCACTTTACGGGCCAGATAATCGGCTTCCTTTTCTGTGTCATTTTCACCGAAGCCCACCAGAACCATCAAACCTTCATCGATTTTGCCGGTAATTTCACCGTCGACCTCGACACTTGCATGTGTTACTCTTTGAACTACCAGTTTCATTTTGCAAATTCTCCTAAGAAATTCATATCTTCGCCTCTTTTCATTCTGTCATGGTATTCTGCTGTAGCTGAGAACAATGCATCTCCTGCAGAGTTGAGTGCTGTTTCACATGAATCCTGAATTACTCCAATGATAAATCCGACTGCAACCGCCTGCATTGACACGTCAGCACCTATTCCAAATAGTGAACAAGCCATCGGAATGAGTAAAAGTGAACCTCCTGCAACTCCTGATGCTCCACATGCTCCAACAGTTGATATTATACATAAAATAATGGTAACAGGCAGAGGAACAACAATTCCCATCGTATGGCAAACGGCCAAGGTCATTACTGTAATAGTGATTGCAGCACCTTCCATGTTAATGGTGGCTCCCAACGGGATACTGATTGAGAAGAAATCCCTGTCAAGACCCAAACGTTCACACAATTGCATGTTTACCGGAATGTTTGCCGCTGAACTTCTTGAGAAAAATGCTGTAATACCACTTTCCCTAAGGCAAGTCAATACCAATGGATAAGGATTGCGCCTTAATGCAACAGCAGATATCAGAGGATCTGTCACAAAGGCTACAAATGCTATACAGCCAACAAGCAATAAGATCAACTGTCCGTATTGAGTGAATATTCCAATTCCACTTTCAGAAACTGAAGTGAACACCAATCCCATAATACCGATTGGTGCAAATTGGATAATTCCTCGCACAATTGCAGTTACCGCATTAGCCAAATCAGTAATGACATCTTTTGTAGTGTCGCTTGCAACCATCTTAAGAGCTATACCGAACACGATTGACCAGAACAGTATTCCCAAATACTTACCTTCAGCCAACAACTCGATAGGGTTGGAAAATACCATCAAAATCATGTCATACATTACATGACCAATTCCACCTGGAGCTGTTGCAGTACTAGCTTGGGATAAATGAATTGTAACCGGAAATATGGTGCTTGCAACAATTGCAACCATAGCGGATAAAAATGTACTGAACAAATAAAGAACAATAACTGTCTTAAATCTTCCACCAATACCGCTTCCAGCTTTTGAAATGGCTGAAGCCACTAAAACAAATACCAGAATAGGTGCAACGGCCTTAAGTGCACTTACAAATATTTCTCCGGGAAAACCGATAATTTTCCACTCCGGAACAATTAATCCTAAAATTGCCCCTATAATTAAACCGATGACTATTTTTAAAATTAAACTTGAGTCTGTCCATTTTTTAATATACTTATTCAAATTAAACTCCCCAATAATTTACAATCTAAGAGATTTCAAAACATCATCGGTTGTTTCTTTTACAATATCGGCAGCTTCCCTGAATTCATGTAGCTCAAAATCATTCATATGAATAGGAACTACCATGGCAATGCCTTTTTTAGATAAAACAGCCGGAACTCCCAGTGACACATCATAGACGTCGCCGACTTCCCCTTCAAGGTAGGTTGAAACTGTCAGGACTTTGTGTGAATCAGTAATTATTGTTGAGATTAAATTTGAAATAGCGTAGGACGGCCCATATTCTGTTGCGCCTTTTTTAGAAATTATTGTGTTTCCTGCCTTTTTAAGCCTATTTATAAGCCGAGGAACTTCCATATCAACAGACCTTACGAAATACTTTAGAGGTATACCTCCTATTGTAGTTGAACTTAAAAGCGGCACCATATGATCTCCATGTTCTCCAATGACACGTGTGTGAACCTCAGAACTGTTAATGTTAATTTGTCTTGAGAAATATGCCTTCAGCCTTAAGGAATCCAAGTGGTTTCCAATACCAATGACTCTTTTTTTATCAAAACCTGATGATTTCAGTGCAACTGTCGTCATCACATCAACAGGATTTGTTGCAACTAAAATTATTGAGTCAGGGGCGTGAATAGCTATTTCTTTTGCATAATTATCTACAATTTTAGCATTTGGAATAGCTAAATCCCTTCTGTTCATTCCTTCTTCTCGAGGTATGCCTGCAGTAATAAGTACGATAGCAGAATTTTTCAAATCTTCAAAATCAGAAGTTGGTGTTAACTTGCAATCGATATCCTCGGCA
>JAFUIW010000094.1 GCA_017473945.1 Methanobrevibacter sp.
ATACGGTTACAACACCATCAGGTAAGACAACCTCATCAGCAGTTACAACAATATTGTTTTCAGCTTTAACAGGATTGATTTCAACGCTTCCTTCGGATGCTTCATATCCATCACCTGAGAATTTACCAGTAATTGTTACAGGAGTAACGCCATCAACAGTATATTCAAATGGAGTGTTTAAACTTAAAGCTTCAGAAATTGCATTGTCTCCAATATAATAAGTGATTGTTCCAGTTGTTACTTCACCATCGTTTACTTTAGGAGTGACAGTTATTTTATCTCCATATTTTGGAGTGGCATTGATTGCGGTTAATGTGGTTGCGGTTGCAACAGTTGCCGGTTTGACATTTACAGTCAATATATTAATTGTAGCTGGAGCATAATAAGCGCCATATTCATTTGAACCCTCATAATATGCATATATTGTATGGGTTCCTTCATCACCAGCATCACCGAAAGTTATTTCATAATCAGCAATTGAGTAAGTATAGTCATAATAACCTGAAGATTCACGATTTACTTCAAAGCTACCGAATTCCTCCCCATCAAGATAAATTACAACATTTGATACATAAACTGTATTGTAACTAGAATCGTATTGGCTTGATTGCTTCCAATATTCTAAATCAATATGCAATATAACAGATCCTCCAAAATCAATTTCAACATCATCAGTTTTACCATTTCCAGTCAAAACAGCATTGTTTTGTCTTAAAACAGTGCATGATTTGGATCCTGAAGCATATGCATAATGAGTATATCTGGTATAACCGTCATCGTAGCCATTGTAATATACATAAAGATATCCAGTATAATAACTTGAAGACCCTTCAGTTACCGGAACTGTATATTCATAGCTTTCACCAACAGGAAGAGTGGCTATTTCATTTTGATAGCTGCTGTCTGAATAAATTGTTATTGTTCCAGGAGCATTACTGCTTGCAGTTACAGTTCCTAAAAGCTTTTTCCCCTCAACAACACTTGACTGATTCAATGTGATGGAAGGAGTAACACTGACTGTTGTATATACTTTTACTGTTTCTGTATTACTTGTTGCTTCAACAAAGTCTTCATCTTCGGCCAGATATACATAAACAGTATTTGAACCTGCATCACTTGAATCAAATGATATGCTGGCAGATGTGGAACCTGCACTTACAGTTGAAAATTCCTCATCATTCAAATATAATTTCAATGCAGGCAGTGTTTCACTGCAGCTGATTTCAAATGTTACACGAGTACTTCCATAACTGCTAGGTGTAACCTCATTTGCACTTGCTTTTAAAGTAATTTGAACCTGTTTTTTAACCTTATAAACATATTTTGCGGAAGTTCCTGGAGCATAAGCCAAATCATCATTTCCCAAGTATTTTGCATAAACTTGATATTCACCGGAAGTTTCAGAAACTGCATGTGAATATGAACTTCCAATAGCAACACCAGAAGCTATTAAATTGTCATTTCCATAATATAAGTCAACAACACCAGTCACATCTTCACCGTTATTGTTTTTAACTGATGGAGTTATTGTAATGGTTTCACCAGGAGCAACACCAGTTTTACTTAACGCAACTGTAACAGTTACAGGAGTTTTACTTGTGTCCTGACTTACCAAAACAGATACTGCATCTGAAGTGCTTTCGCCATATTTATCATTTGCCTGATAAACAGCATAGATATCATATGTGCCTTCATCTGCAAAACCTGATGTATATTCAAAACTAGTTTGCGAACTTAAGTCAATTTCTCCGATTTCGGTTCCGCCACCATAGAAAAACTTTACAACACCTTCAGTTACTGCATCGGTTGTTCCTTTTTTGGTAACTGTAGGAGTAATTGTAATCAGGTTATTCGGAGCAACGGTTGTAGGGTCGATTGAAATGCTTGTTTGTGTTTCTTCAACTGCAGCACCGACTGTGTAGGTCAATATATTACTGGGAGAACCATATCTTCCATTATAATTAACAGCCTTAAAATAATAGGTTCCAGATTCCACTGTAAATGTATACATATCATACCATGCAACATGTCCAGTGTCAGTTACAACAGTGGAATAAGAAGATCCGTCTCTTGACATTTGGAGATACCAGTAATAATCATATTCCATACTAGCCTGAACTGTTACTGAAGTTCCAGCAGGCACAACAACATCAGTACTTCCAGTATCCTTATCTCTTAATTCTCCTTGCTCAGAAGATTTTAAAGTATCATCATTAGTTGCCTTTAATAAATTTTCACCATTTTTTTCTTTTGAAATACTAACAACACTGGCATCCCCCTCGTCAGCATCATCAGCATTTTCAATAATCTCATCAATCACAATATTTTCATTTTGTGAATTATCATTAACTGTTTCGAGCGTAAAATTTAATTTATATTCATCTACAGCAGAAACAGAGCCTAAACATAAAAGTAGTATAGCAATAGCTAAGATAGCCATGGCTAATCCATAGTTTCGCTTAATAATTTCACCTCACGTACGCGCGAACATAATAACTTGAAAATTATTATATTCTATATATAATTTAGGCATGACTAAATATTTAAATATATTGTCAAAAATTAGTGAATTATTAAAAAAATATTAAAAAAAATAGTTTAAGAAGAATCCATTTCCAATTCTTCTTCGTCTTCTTCCACAATATCTTCTTTCATATAATATTTATATCTGTAAGACATTTTAAAGCCTTTTTGAACTTCACGTTTAGGCCTTCTTTTACGTTTAATGTTTGGACCGTTCATTTCCTTAAAAGAATCCTGAAACGGTTTTGCATAATTCTTATTTTCACGGAAATATGTGGAATTTCTATGACGGGTATGAGGTGCCCTGTACATCCGTTTTCTTAAAAGGCGCCTGTTGCTGGTAATACGTCTTATCACAAAAATCACTTATAAATTTCTGTTTCTGTTTTTTGTAGCGGATTTATCTAAAGTAGCTTGGATTTCATCAATTCTTTCGACTACAACTTTAATGGCTTGTTCACCTTGACGAGTAGGGTTTATACCTTGTTCTACAAGTAATGCATCCCTAATATCTCTTAACCTATCAATTGAATCAATTTTCATTATAGTACTGTAAAACATTAGCTTTCCTCCAGTATATAATATAATTATGATTTTTATAATAAAAAAGATTTTTGTCGGAACTTTAATTTCCAATTTAAAAAATAGTTTGATAATTAAACTAATAAAGGTAAGAAATTTAAATCAAATCGTGCGCGTACTTGAGGTAAAAAAATAATTCAATCTAAATTTGAATTACCTTTATGTAGGTATAAGTTTTGATTATACAATTAAATTATAAATAGTTAATAATATATAAAATAATCGATTTTAAAGAATAATTTAGGCAAACAAAAAGTTTAGACATGCCTAAAAATATTTTAAGTACATATTATCAAATGAATATGTATTTTGTAATATTTAAATACTACATTGAATAATTCATAAATATGTTTACAAAATTGCATGTTATCTATTTAGCCGGAGGGTGCTTTTGGGGAGTTGAAGCATTCATTTCCAGATTACAGGGAGTCAACCAGACAGAAGTGGGCTATGCCAATGGCCGTGACCTTGCACCTACATATGAAAAGGTATGCACAGGCAAAACAGGACATGTCGAAACTGTTAAGGCAACATATAATCCCCAAATCATTTCACTTGAAGAGATCTTGGAGAAATTTTTTCAGATAATTGATCCATACACCAAAAATCGTCAAGGCCCAGATATCGGAACACAGTACAGAACAGGGATTTACTGGCAGGAAGAATTTCAGGCTGACATCGTTTTGAATTTCTTAAAACAAAAACAGAGAGAAACTAAAAAAAGGATTGTTGTTGAGGCATATCCTATCAGCAGTTTCTATCCTGCTGAGATGTATCACCAAAAGTATCTTGAAAAAAATCCGGAAGGTTATTGTCATGTTGATTTAAATCAAATTAACGATAAAGAATTCAACCACTTGACCAAAGAAGAGTATGAAATAACACAGCTTTCTATGACAGAACCTGCATTTAGTGGCAAATATGACAACTTTTTTGAAGAAGGTGTATATGTAGATGTAGTAAATGGTGAAGTTCTATTCTCTTCTGAAGACAAATTTGACTCAGGCTGTGGCTGGCCGGCATTTTCAAAACCAATTTCCGAGGATGTAATAACAAAAAACAGGGATTTTTCACATGGAACAACACGAATAGAAGTGAGAAGTGCAAAATCAAATGCACATTTGGGTCATCTTTTCCATGACGGTCCAGGAGGGTCTCCAAGATACTGCATCAACTCAGCAGCACTGAAATTTATACCAAAAAAAGAAAAATAGAATAGAAGTTTAATTCAACTTCTATTTTTTAATTGTTAAAGTCTTTTTAATTGAATCCTTCAGGTATTTGATTGTTACAGTGTATTTTCCAACCTTGAGGTTTTGAGTTACTTTAATTGTAGCTACACCTTTCTTGTTGGTTTTTGCACTGTAGGTTTTTCCTTTGATTTTAAAGGTTATCTTTTTGTTTTTTATTGCCTTACCTGCAGTTGTCTTAAGGGTTGCAGTGAACTTTTTGGTTTTAGCAGACCTTTTAACCTTAACATTTTTGGATTTCAAAATCTGTTTTACGACCAGCTTGTTTGCAACACTTGCTCCCTTATATTCTGCAGTGATTGTATGTGTCTTTACAGCAAGATTGTTGTTTTTAACAGCGTATGTTGCATAACCGTCCTTGTTGGTTTTTGCTTCACCAACTTTCTTGCCATCTATTTTTATAACCACACTTTCACCGGCACCGACAGGATTTCCATTGTCAGCAAATAGGCGAACCTTATATGTTGTTGAATATGAATAATCCATTTTTATGTTCTTGTTGTCGGCAATTCTGGAAACTATGGTTAAATTATATGTTTCGCTTTCTGAAGTAGCAGGGTTAACAGCAGTAATTTCATATACTCCAGGAGACAATGAATTTGCTAATGAAGCGTAACCGAACTCATCAGTTGAAACTACATATTCATTTCCATTCAAGACAAATGTTACATTCTTATTTTTCAATGGATTTGCATTTTTATCCAAAAATCTTGCTTTAAAATCATAAGCACACCCATATCCCCTAGTGATATCTGATGCAACTATTGATGAAATGCTTCCTGCAGGCATAACCTTTACAGTGGTTGGAGAACTTGCAGACACGTTTTTACCAGCAACAGAAATGCTTACATCATATTCTCCCGCTACAGTGTTGGAAGGAGTTATTGTGCATACTCCATTGTTATCTGTAGTTCCAGTATATGATTCACCATTAATTGATAATGTAACGTCAGTATTTGGCACTACCCTACCGTATTCATCCTTCAACTCTATACTGATTGATCCGTCATCAGAATATGAAAAGTCAACATTGACAACATCACTTATTGGAGTGGTGGAATTGGCTATTGTAATTTTTGAAGAGGTTTTATTAGAAATGATCTTTCCGTCTACACTAACGTCGACATCATATTCGCCTTCATCAAGCTCAGGTGTAATTTTTCCAACACCGTTCTTGTCTGTAGTTGCTTTAAATTCAGTGTTATTAATGGTTACGGTAACTTCCTTGTTTGCAACGTTTCTTCCGTATTCATCAACCACCTTAACGTTTATGCTGCCGTCATCGTTTATTGCATATGTTACGGTTACTTCAATGTTTTCTCCGCCGACAACAAATATTGCTGAAGGTTCTGTGAATGTGTATCTGTTTGAGTTGTAGTCGTTTCCAACCAGCTCAACAGTATGGTTTCCAGCATCCAAATTACTTAAAGTTACTGAATTTCCTGAAGTGATTTGATAATTTTCGCTTCCATCAAGTAAAATAGAATAAGTAGGATTTAACAGTCCGTAAGTTCCATCATCCAAAGTAACTTTAACTATTTCATTTTCACCATAATCAATGTCTGTAGTTTGTAAAGTTGATTTCACCTCAAAGTTGGAGTTTGTTATTGTTAATCTATTAGCATATTTGTAACAATAAATGTTATCTCCCAAACCAGCAGTATTTCCTTCAAAGGTACAATTATCAATTGTTATTGAAGTATCTGATTCAACATAAATAGCTCCGCCACGATTCTTGGCAGTGTTGGATTTAAAAATAGAATCCTTAATAATGACATTGGTTGCACCTTTCTCAACTACAATAGCTCCTCCATCACCATCACCAGTCTCATTTTTCTCATTGAAAAGAAGAACGCCTCCAGTTGCAGTGTTTTTTTCAAAAGTACATCTGTAAATTTCAACAGTGCTCTGCTTATCAATGTTTATAACACCTGCAGTGTCAATAGAGCGAGCCCCTGATATGTATGTGTCATATATGTATAAATAACTTTTTTTAATGACTATCAAACCACATTTTCCATATGCATTTCCCATTGTGGAGTTATGGATGGTTACTACTGCATTTTCATCTGCATATATATCATTTCCTTTTTTGGAAAATCCTTTTTTAAATTCACAGTTATATACATTTAATTTTGAATTTTTGTCACAGAATATTGAAGCCCCAGCCTTACCGGAGTTACTGTCAAATACACAATTATAAACATTACAAATATAATTGTTGCATATTGATCCACCTTCTGTACCGAATCCCTTATTATAATAGAAATAACAGTCAATTGCTGTTAGTTCACCATTATTTATAATTCCGCCTTCACCCTTAAATGGAGCGTCTGCTCCGTCAGGTCCACCATAATGTTTACCAGTGTATGCCTTTTGCAATGTTAAATTCTCCAAGGTCACATGTGCACCATAGCTTACAGTGAAAAATCCACCGTCTTCCTGAGCATCAATGACTGAATTTCCACTTCCTTTCAATGTTACACTTTTTGTGATTTGTTGGTGAACATTGTTTATTCCGGTATAATTTCCATTTGCAAACTGAATGGTGTCTCCTGAATTTGCTTTTGATATGGCGGCATTCCAATTTGTCGGGTCTGCTTCGCTTGAACCACTACCTGTTCCGTCAGGACTTATGTAAATGGTACTTCCAGCATCCAGCTCTTCAGCCGAATCATCAACTGAAATATCTTCCACATTAGCTTCATCAACACTAACAACATCATCTGAAATACCTTCACCAGCAGATACCGCTGATAATGATATGAGTAGAATCAATGAAAACAATGCTAAAATGGCTAAATTGTTTTTTAATTTCATTTAAATCTCCCTAAAAAAATATAATAGAGGTTTAAATACCCCTATTTTTTAATTGTCAATTTTTTCTTGATGGATGTTTTTTGATATTTGATTAAAACAGTGTATTTTCCAACATTAAGGTTTTGAGTTACTTTGACTGTAGCTACACCTTTCTTGTTGGTTTTTGCAGTGTATGTTTTTCCCTTGATTTTGAAAGTTATCTTTTTGTTTTTAATGGCCTTGCCTGCGGTTGTCTTTAAAGTTGCAGTGAACTTCTTAGTTTTTGCAGACCTTTTAACCTTAACGTTTTTGGATTTCAAAATCTGTTTTACAACAACCTTGTTGGATACTTTAACTCCCTTATATTCGGCTGTTATGGTGTATGATTTTGGAAGCAATCCTTTGATTTTGTATGTTGCATATCCTTCACTGTTTGTTGTTGCAGTTGCGGTTTTTCCGTTGATTTTAAATGTAACGACTTCTCCTGCACCTACAGTGTTACCGTTATCTCCATAGAGACGTACGGTATAATCTTTGGGGTAGGTATAGTCAACCTGAACATTTGTATTGTTTGTGATTCTTTTCACGACAGTGATGTTTTTAACTACACTTTCACCAGTTGCAGGATTGCCTATTGTAATTGAATAGTTTCCAGGAGCCAAATTGTTTGAGAATTTGACAACACCGTATTCATCTGTTTTCAGGAAGTAATCGTTTCCGTTTAATTCAAAGCTGACTTCCTTATCTGCCAATGGGTTTCCATAAGCATCATAAAATTTAGCCTGAATTTCATAGGAGCTTCCTTGCGCCCTTACGGTATCTTTCGCTTCAATGGTGGATGTTGCGGTTTGTGTTTTCTTATCCACCTTAATTGTTTTAGGTGCTGATGAGGAAACTGATTTGCCAGCAACTGAAATTGATGCGGAATATTCACCGTTTGCAAGGTCAGGATAGAATTTGACAACACCATTGGTATTTGTTAGATTGGAGTAGGTCTTATCGCCTACTGTTAATGTGACTTCAGTAAATGCAATTGCATTTCCGTTTTCATCAGTGACAATTGCACTGACTGATCCGTCATCGGCATAATTGTACTGGACATTTGCAACATCAGAGGTTGTGGTTCCAGCAGAGATGACTTTGACGGTTGCAGAAGTTGATGATTTTGTAAATGATTGTGTTCCTGCAAATTCGAATTTAGCAAGATAATCTCCTACAGCCAAACTGACATCAAATCTTGCAACACCATTTTTATCTGTTTTAACAGTATATGTGTTTCCGTTAACAGTAACTGTCACATCAACGTTGAAAATTGGATTTCCATCAATATCTTTTAATGTTGCTTCAATAGCTTTGGATTCACCATAAGTGTATTCAATACTTGATGCCTGTAAATTTGTTGATTTGACAATGGATTTTGCAACAGTCACTTTAGCTGTGGCAGTTGAGTTTTTGTAATTGTCTCCACCATCAAAGTTTGCATTAACATTAAAAGTACCTTCACTGTCAAAAGTGGTTTCTAAAACAGCGATTCCATCAGCAATCTTAACTGTTTCCTTTTTACCGCCAATATCAAAAGTTACAAAACCGGTATTGACCAATTTGCTGTTTTCATCTTTTACAATAGCTTTGATTTGTGTAACTTCACCAGTGTTTGCATTTACATCACTTACTTCAATTGAACTTCCCAATGTGATTCCACTGGCTCTTGTGAATGCCTTGATACATGCTACTTGTGATGCATATCTGTGACCGTCCTCATAGTCAGGCCTGTCCAATTCAAATGTGTATAAGTCTTTCCAGGTCTTTCCATCTGTAGAGAAGAATGAAATTCCTTCAGAATAGGTCAGTCTTGTAGCGGTCACCACTTCACATATTGGGAAACCTGCTTCCCCTTCCTGTGTAATCTTAATTTCAATTGTGAATTTATCTCCACTGTTTAATTGGAACTCCTTTGTAAGAGGAATTGTTGCATAACCTCCAAAGCTGTGTCCGCTTTGGGTATGTTTCAACTCATCGTTGATGTATATTTCTGCTTCATAGTCATTTTCCACTTCAAATATTGTTGAAAATGCAGATAGAATATCGTTTCCGATTGCTGTGAAAGTGTTTTTATAATAGACTGTTGAAGCTTTAGGATAGAGGAAATCAGTCATTCCACCAATGTCATACTGATAGTTTCTGTTGTATCTTACAGTATCATTTAAAATGAATGTGAATACATCATTCTTTTCACCTACAGCATACATTACAGGGTCATAATATGATACGTAGAAGTAACCGTTGTCTCCCCATTCTTCACCCCAACTGTTTTTGACAATCCATGCACCGTTTGTAGTTGCCATATCACCCAATGGGAAATTGTTCTTGTTGTAATTATCATCCCAACCGACAATACAGACAGCATGATTCGGATAAGCCTTGGTTGATGTTGCCAAATAGTATGATGCTGTTTTTTCATCCCAGTTGAGTGGAGAGTCATCCCAGTATATACCTACACTTACACCACCGTAATCCATTATTGCTTTTTTGATTGCATCATTATCAAGTGCATTTTGACGAACCGGCAAGTAATAGACATTTTGAACATGCATTACAGCATCGAACAGTGTTGATAAAGTTGAATAATCATCATAAACATCATCATTTTCAAGTACTGGACCTAACCAGCTGATTAGATGACCCCAGGTCATTTCTGAGTGTCCGCCTTCGTTAGTATCATATTTCCATCCATAAGCTGAATACAATTCTACGAGGTTTTTAACGTTTTCTTCAGACAGATCTATGCTTTTTCCTGTTGCCTTGTAAATACAGGATTCAAGTGCAGCTATTCCAGCAAATGCCCAGCAGTTACCTCCACCCTGTTGGTCACGTACTGGTGTAACGTAGCCTTCATCACGCAAATCATATCTTGATGGCAATACTCCTCTAAATGTTGAATTATATTTCATCAGTTCATAATCTGAGTTGTATCCTATATCATAGTCATATTTGTCCTGATGATACACAACAGGCCCAATTGCAGCTGTGCTTTCATCTATCACAACATTTTCAAGAGTTACCTGTTTTCCATTGGAGAATATTGTTCCACCATATCTTGTAGCAGAACTTTTGTCGAAATGAGTATTTTTAATATTTATTTCGGAACAATTGTCTTCAAAAATAGCTCCACCGTCTTTTGCAGAGCTTAAACTGATATTACAGTTGCTAATGCTGACATTTCCATACATAACATAAACCGCTCCACCTTCAAGCTTTGCAGTGTTGTTGTGGAAATTACAGTTTTCAATGCTCAGGTTTGAATTCAAATTACAGATTGCACCTCCGAAGTCTCCGTATCCATTTGTGAAGTTGGAGTTTTTGACATCAAGATTGGTGACTTTTGAGTATATTGCACCACCGGCATCGCCTGCAGCATGACAATTTACAAAATCACAGTCTTCAATGATAATGTCTCCACCATCGGTAGCTAAAACACCACCATAGAGACTTGCATAGCTGTCAATGAATTTGGTGTTCTTAATTATGGTATCCCCATATTTGTGATAAATGGATCCTCCATAAACTGCACTGTTATTCATGAACAGGCAATCATATAATTTCAGATATGATTTCATCCCATATCCTATGTAGTAATTGGAACCTGGAGAGTAGATTGCTCCTCCAAATGCATTGTTACGGGTCGGATAATATGACGCAGTGGTATCCACAGCCACACCGTTTTTAAAGACAATTCCATGTCCTTCGAGAGTTCCCCTGTTTTCTATTACTGCATTGTCGAATGTCATGTTGTATGCAAAGAGTCTTGCAATGTTGTTTATTCTGAATGCCACAGCAGAGGAATTCATTCCTTTAAAGATTACTCCATCTGTACTTTCACCATAAAATGTTACCTGTGATGGTGGAGTTATCAGCACTCCGTCATTTGAATACAAATCACAGGTACTGTATATTTCATAAACACCATTGGCGAAGTAGGCGGTAACACCATAAGGCAATCTGCCGTCGGTAACATATTTGTATGGATTTAATCTTGATCCGTCACCGTCTGTTGGAGCTGAAGCATTGAAATACATTGTCTGTGCATAAATGTCATCCCCTTCACCTACCTTGCCTGTTTCATTATACTGGGCAGATACAATATCATCTTGTGTATCTGCAACATCATCAATAATCTGTATCTCTTCAACATCGTCAATTGTCTGCATTTCATCCATTGTAATGTTTTCATGTGCTGATACGGCACCGATTGAAAGCAATGACAATATTAAAAAAATACATAATAAAATTTTATTATTCATATAAAACCTCAAGTACGCATAATAATTTTAAAAAAGAAAAAAGAGGTTTATAACCCCTATTTTTTAATTCTAATAGTTTTTTTAATTGTATTTTTCAAGTATTTGATTTTAACACTGTATTTTCCAACTTTTTTCAAATTGGTAACTTTGATTGTAGCTACACCTTTTTTATTGGTTTTTGCAGAGTAAGTTTTACCTTTAATTTTGAAGGTAATCTTCTTGCCTTTAATAGCTTTACCGCTGGATGTTTTTAAGGTTGCAGTGAATTTTTTAGTTTTTGCAGACTTTTTGAAACTCTTATTTTTGGATTTCAAAATCTGTTTTACAACCAGCTTGCTTGATACCTTAACACCTTTGTATGTTGCGGTTACAGTGTAAGTTTTTGGCACCAACTTATTATTTTTGATTTTTAAAATTGCATAACCTTCAGAATCGGTTATTGCAGTGTAGTTAACTTTGTTAACGGTTATTACAACTGATTCACCAGCACCTACTGGATTACCATTATCTGCAAATAAACGAATCTTATAACTAGCGGAATATGTGTAATCCACAGTCAATGCCTTGTAATCAGTTAGCCTATCCACAATGGTAACGTTTCTGATAACTGTCTCGGAGGTTGCAGGGTTGAATATGCTTACCTCATATGTTCCAGTGGACAATTTATTAACTATTTTAGCTACACCGTACTCGTCGGTGACAATATTGTAATCATTTCCATTTATTATGAACACAACTTCTGTATTTTTCAATGGGTTGGCGTTATTGTCATAAAATGTAGCTTTAAAATCAAACGGACTGTTGTATCCTCTTGTTAAATCAGTTGCTTCAATAGAGGAGTCTCCGTGAGATGTTCCATTGGTGTTGTCAGCTGGATTTACAGGATTTCCACCAGTGCTGTTGTTTGAGCCAGTACCATTGGTGTTGTCAATTGGTGAAGTGCCGCTATTTCCGGAATTATTTCCTGAAGAAGTGCCGTTAGTATTGTCAGTTGGATTTACAGGATTTCCACCAGTGCCATTAGCATCATCAGTTTTGTTACTGTCATCTGTTGGATTTACAGGATTTTCGCCAGTGCCATTAGCATCGGTTTTGTTACTGTCATCTGTTGGATTTACACTGGACTGTTTAACTGTAAATGTTGTGGAATTTTTAAGATTTGAATTGGTTTTTGATGCAATATTTGCAGTGTATGTTCCAGCAGCCATCTCAAAGCTGACAGATCCTACACCATTACTTACGGTAACATCATAACTATTGGTATTTACAGTCACTACATATAGCCCATCCACATTAGATTTGACATTTGCGATAACTTTTGACGGATACTCAACATCATCAATGCTTATAGAAAGGGTTTCACTAACTTCATCTGTTTCATTGGAAATTAAAACATGATATGTTAATGAGTTACTGTTTACTTCACCATAAAGTCCATTACCCAAAAATTCATAATATTTATATTGTGCAGTGAATACATAATCTCCAGTTTCATTTAAAAATACGCTGCCTCCAACACTTGTGAACGTATTGCTTACAGGTTCGGAAATTGTTGTTAAAGCCTCACCGTTACACATGACAATAATCTCATTAACCAATAAATCACCTGATGGAACAGTAACATAATATTGAATAATAATATTTTCTTTTTGTGTGATTGTGATTACATTCTCAGAGGTACGTATTGAGTCCCTGATTTTTAATTCTATTCCAGAAGTGTTTTGGTTAGTTTCATCATCAGTATTGTTACCAGTAGTATTGGTTTCACTTGTAGTACTGTTTTCAGTGACATTGCTTTCACCAGAAGTGGTATTTCCAGTAGCATTTGTTTTATCACCAGTGCTGTTAGCTTCACC
Source organism: Methanobrevibacter sp. (assembly GCA_017473945.1). Classification (GTDB taxonomy): domain Archaea; phylum Methanobacteriota; class Methanobacteria; order Methanobacteriales; family Methanobacteriaceae; genus Methanocatella. The sequence continues at coordinate 13,312 of JAFUIW010000094.1, forward strand.
GCCGGAAGTGTTTCTGGTAATGAAAGTCAAGGTATTACTTGTTACAGTAATAGTCTTATCATTAACACTAGCAGTATATACAATACTTAAAGTCCATTCATTATCTTCATTAAAAGTCAAATTACCTAAACGGTTATGAGTGTTTGGAGTGGTTCTGCCTACACTTTGACCATTTATATAAACTTCCAAATTCTCATCACTAAATCCATCACCAGACTTAACTATATTATATGCAATATCTGAAACATAATCCCCATTGGAATAGATTGTGGTATTGTTAGGATATGCCATATCATATATTGTCAAGCTTGCAGACCCATCGGTTGGTGTTGCTGGTGTTGTGTCATTATCAACAGTTGGATTTGTGGTTTCACCACTTCCAGAACCGGTTCCAACAACATAGGTTATAACATTACTTGTAGCTTCATTATAATTTACGGAATAACCCTGATACGCCGCAAGGACCACTTTCACATTATATGTTCCGTCATTTGAAAATGTATAATCAAAACTTCCCCTACGATCACCATCATTATAGTTGTATGGCAATAGATTAGTAGTTTTTATGGAATTTCCATTTACAAAAAGGGTAGCAACTTTTGAATCGTAATGGTAATTAAAATCAGCTGTTGCCTGAACATTGATTGTAACAGTAGTTCCCTTGGTTATGTTTTTTGATTCTGCAGAATTTATATTATCGCTGATTTTTACATCAGGAGTTATTCCTGCATTTAAAACATCTTCATCATTTGTACTTAATAATTCTTTATTTTCATCAATTTTTATTTCATTTAATTGTGAATTATCATCAATAGATAAATCTGTATCATTTACTGCCGTTGCAGATACAGATAAAATACTTACAGACAATACTGTTAACAAAATCATTAACACTACCATCTTTTTAAGGCTAAATTTGATAATTTCACCTCCCTCAAGTGCGCACGATATAAAAATATTATATCAATATTATATTGATTATATAGATAAATAAATTTACTCATACCTAAAAAAAATAGTAAAAATAGATTGAAAAAATCTATTTTTTGATTTGAATTGTATTCTTTATGGTTGATTTAATATAAGTTGAGGTGATTTTATATTTACCGACTTTCAGGTTTTTGAGGGTTATTGTTGCAATACCCTTTTTATTGGTTTTTGCAGTGTATTTTTTACCCTTAAATTTAAAGGTAATTTTTTTACCTGCAAGAGCCTTACCCTTGGAAGATTTTAGAGTTGCTGAAAACTTGACTTTTTTAGATTTCTTTTTAGAAATGTTTTTAGCTTTAAAAATCTGTTTTACAACTATCTTGTTTGAAACCTTAGATCCCCTATATTCTGCAGTTATTGTATATGTTTTAGGTATCAGATTCAATTTTAAGGATGCATATGAATCTTTGTCTGTCTTTACGAGATATGTTATGCCAGCAGCCTTGAAAGTAACCACTTCACCGGCACATACAGGATTTCCATTATCCGCATAAACTTTCACCTTATAACATGACCCGTCATTATAATCCATCTGAATATTTTTATTTTCAACTATTCTTTCAACAATTGTCATAACATTGGTTATGTTTTCACCTGTTTGAGGATTGATAATGGTTATTTCAAAAGTTCCAGGAGCGAAACCTTCATTAAGCTTTGCAATTCCAAACTGATTGGTTTTGGCCATATATTCATTGCCGTTGACTATGAATATGACCTCAACATCACTTAATAAATTGCCGTAGCTATCGGTAAATGTTGATTCATAATCAGTACCACTCAAATAAGCTCTTGTTGAATTTATAGCCTTGATTGTTGATGATGCAGTTGGTTTGACATCGATTGAAACTGATTTTTGAGCAATTGCAGATTTATATTTCTCATCACCCATAAATGTGATAATAAATGTGTAGTCCCCATTTGTCAGGTTATCAATATTGAATTTGATTTTTCCATTGATTGGAGATTTGGTTAAAGTTTTTAAGCCATATTTAACGGTAATATCACCTCTTGCATCTTCAGGCAAGACAATATCAATTTCTACATTATTTCCATCATCATTAACGCCAACATTCATGTTTGCATCATCTCTTGTTTTTTCCAAAATGCTGAGAGAATCGGAAATTGAAGCAGAATCATATTTATCATTTCCATTGAAAACAACAGTATATTCATATTTGCCCAATCCTAAGCCTGAAACATTGAATGTTGCTTCACCATTTTCTGATTTGGATTGATAGGTTGTTTTGTCAATTGTCAATGTTAATGTTTCTGTGATATCTGAAGGCAAATAGACTTTAACAGTTGCATTTTCATTTTCTGTGACATCACCTGCAAACACGCTCATATCAGGTGCAATCTTTTTAACATTGAATGAAGCGCTTGAAGTGGATTTCAAATAATATTCATTCTCTTCCAGCTGTACTGAAAGTGTATAGCTTCCGGCAGCCAAATCATTGTCAATCGATAATGTGCCGACTCCATCCAAAACATTAATGTCGTAGTTTTTCATGTTTAGATTGACCTTGACCATTGAGGTAATCTCATCTGATAAAGTTACTTTAACATTGATTTTTTCACCAATACTTACATCAGAAACGTTCAGGCTCAGTACAGGTTTGATTTTGGATATTTGAATGACTTTTGTTTCAGCATTTGAATTATACTCGTCGGTCTTTTGGCTTTCAGCCCTAATTGTGTAATTTCCAGGCTTTAGATTGGATACTGAGAATTGTCTTTGAGTGTAGTTAACTCCATTTACCTCAACGGTGAACGGAATGTCTAAATTCTGACCTAAAGCATTGACAACATTGACTTTAACAGACAAATCACCAGGATATGAGATATCCTCGGTTTCTATGGAAATTACAGGTGTTTCCTTATCCAAAGTTACTGCCTTAAAGTCATTTGATGAGGAATAATACTGATTTTGTTTATATATGACTCCAACATTATGATTTCCGGGTTTCAGGTACACACTGATATTTGCCCCCCCATTAGTAACCTTGGAGACGTATGTGTTTGCATCTATCAGAAACTCGACAATACCAGTATTTACTTTTAATCCATTGCTGTCAAGCACTTTTACGGCGACTCCATTGGAGTTGACATTGATGATTTCAACTGTTGTGTTTATAATCTCATCACTGCCTTTTGATGTGAATGCCTTAATGCAGGCTACCTGGTTGAAGTAGTTATGGCCTGTCTCTCCGCTTCCATAGGTAGCTTTATATCCGTAAAAGTCAACCCAGGTTTTTCCATCAGTGCTAAAGAAAGACACTCCCGGTTTGAAATATTGCTTAACCAGTGTATATTGAGGACCTGATTCTGAAATTGGAATGTCTGCATTTGCATTACAAGTGATTTTCAGGGAAACTGTAAAGTTATCTCCTGCCTTAAGAGGTATTGGATTGTCGAGATTGATGGTGTAATAACCGAAATTGGATTTTCCGGACTGTGTTGATTTAAGCTCGTCATTGACAAATATTTGAGCTTCCCATGTGGTTACACGTCTAAAGTATGTTGAAAATGCCTGTAGAATGTCATTTCCTGATGATGTGAATGTATTTTTATACCACATTTCCTTATTTCCTGTTATGAAGTAATCTGTAAATGCAGCGTCATACTGGTAATTTCTGTTGAATCTTATGGTATCATTGAAAACAACTGCAAAGGAGTTGTAAGACTCATCATATACCCTGAAAAGTGACTTATCATAATATGATACGTAGTAGTATCCCCCGTCACCGTGTGTTGTTCCATAACTGTTTTTTATTATCCAAACACCCGGACCCGGAGCTCCTGAGACTGTTCTGGTGTCATCCCATCCCACTACGCTGATTGCATGGTTTCTTCCTTCATCACCAGTATAATAATAGTCGTTTCCATGAATGTAGCTGTTTGACCAGTATATTTCAGATGCAACTGCACCATAATCCATGATTGCTTTTTTGATAGCGGAATTGTCAGTGAATGATGTTCTCTGCAAGAAGAGAATGTTTTGAATGTGAACCGCACTGTTAAGGATAGGTGCTATTACATCCCAGTCGTCTGTCGGATCCAAACTTGCATTTACAGGACCTGCCCAGCTTGTAAGATAACCGAATACAAATGGATACATTCCGCCGTTGTTGGTTTCATAGTCCCAGCCGATATCGGAATACCTGTTTGCGAGGTTTTTCAAGTTTCCTTCAGATAAATCATATTGTTTTCCGGTAGCCTTGAGGATTGCTGATTCAAGTGTTGCCATTGATGCGAATGCCCAGCAGTTACCGCTTTGACCCTGATTTTTGACGGGTGTGACCCATCCAAGGCTTCTTAAATCATACTTGGATGGAAGGGCTCCATTATATGATGATTTGTATTGTATCATTTCATAGTCATCGTTTCCAATTATAAGGTCAATTGTGTTTGTCTGATACAAATCGTCATTTTTGTTTGCGCTGTTACCTGTATAAGTTGTGGAAATTCTGTTTACCTTGTTTGAAAATGCAAATATTGCTCCTGCAGTGTCATTTGCAACATTGTCTTTGAATTCCCCGCCACTGACTTCAAAGTAGGTCATATTATCTGCAAATACAGCTCCTCCATTTTTAGCTGAGTTTTCATTGAATCTTGAAGAGGTAACTGTTAGTGAACCATACATCGCATAGACTGCACCGCCCTGCCAGCTGGCTCTGTTTTTGTTGAAATTGGAATTTGTGATGGTAACAGTGGATTCAAGTGAAGCTATTGCAGGGCCAAAAGTAGCCATGCAGTCATTGAAATTGCTGTCTTTAATATTTATAGAACTACAGTTAAAAGCATATATTGCACCGCCTGCATCATATTGTGAGAAATCTCCATCAAATTCACATATATCCACGGTCAGCTTAACGTCATTCATGGCAGAAATTGCTCCACCATGATTTTTAGCATTGTTTGATTCGAATTTGGTATTTTTTATCTCACAAGTTCCTCCTTCAACGTATATTGCACCGCCATAAGCGGCATAATTGTTTTTGAAAACACAATCTGTTATTTTCATTCCTGTTGTGGTGGAACCTCCAAAAATGCTTCCCCAATCCAATCCTGATGAAGAAATGGACTGCTTTATTGCACCCCCATATGAATTATCATAGTATGTGTGGTCAGATTCTTCCTCAACAGGTGCTGTACCACTGTCAAAAACAGTGTTTGTAGCTGTCAGAAGGCCACCTGTACTTACAATGCTTGCCCCCTTAAGGGTTATTGTGGAAAAGGTAACATCAGAACCCGTTGATATGAAATTTCCGCTGCCTGTATAATGCAGAACTGTAGCATCCCTATTTTCACCAACAAATGTCATTGCAGATGATGAAAACAACGCTGACAGGCTGCTACTTATGGTATAAGTTCCAGGTGCAAAGTGGTTTATTGTACCCAATTTTGAAGATGATACGGTTTTATACGGGCTACTTTCAGAACCGCTGCCGTCACTTGCAGCAGATGCATCAAAATAAACATCATTTGCTCTTAATATTTCTCCATCATCACTAACCGACATATTTGCATTGTTAACCTGTGATATCTCATCGCTTAGGGATTCACCGGTTAAATTTTCATTTGCAAAAGCAACAGGGATAGTGATGATTAATAAAAACAATAAGAACACTAAAAATTTAGTATTTCTATTAATCAAATATTTCACCTCTAGTACGCAAATATATCTTTGAAGTTAATAGAATATAAATTTTAGTTAAGCCTAAATTAAATGTTAAATATCATTAAATAGAAATATGAATGTAATGAAAATTGAAGAAATAAAACACCCTGAACTGAAAAATCATATCAACATGATTTACATGCACAGTGAAAATCAAAATAATGAAGCTATTGAAAAAACAGAATCAGAAATTAAAGATTATATCAAAGACAAATACTTCATTATCTCCATTGAAGATGAAAAGCCTGTTAAAATTCCTTACGCAAATGACGGAGAATATATTGTCCCAATCTTTACAGACGAACAGGAATACATAAACGGCATGCAGTACTTCTCATTCAACGTGATGGATGAAAACAAGGAATACATTATAGAAAAACTTGATTACTTTAAAAAATTAAAAGAAGATCCTAATTTCTTAGGATACATCGTAAATATAGCAAGAGTAAGTTATATATTAAACACTTCTCTTATCTAAAACTCTTTTTGAATTTCTTCAACAATCTCAACAAACCTTTTTGACACTTCATCATCAGGTGCGATTGTTGATACAACACCATCATGGTTAGGTGAATCAGACACTTTTTCTTCGATTGGCAAATCACCTAAGTAAGTGATTTCCATTTCATCAGCAAAAGCTTCTCCATTACCTTCACCGAAAATGTGGAGTTTTTCATCACAGTGTGGGCAGATATAGTAAGCCATGTTTTCAATAAGACCGATTTTTTGAATGCCCATTTGCTGAACCATCTTTACACATTTCAAAACGTCTTCCTGTGACACTACGTTTGGAGTGGTTACCATGATTACTGCATCTGCATCAGGAATTGTCTGTAAAACTGTCAATGGTTCATATC
>JAFUIW010000095.1 GCA_017473945.1 Methanobrevibacter sp.
GAGAGGTGTAACCATACAAGCTTCAATTAGCTTCCAAAGACAGAAAACACAACCTCCCCAAACTAAACATAAAAGTACATAAATCCAAAATGCTTCAATAACATCTCCTAAATTTACCCTTTCACGGAAATATATCTTATCGCTCACCCACATGATAGGTGCTGTTATTGGGAGAAACAAAAGTCCTCCTATTGTAAAAATACCAAACTTTATCTTTTCTTTTCGTTCTTCGTCCATAATTTACAATAAATGATGCAATTTACAATAACATTGAGCTAAACTCCACCAATACTTTGTCTTACATCCGTTTTGCCAAAAATGTTTTATGACTTCGTTTGTAAAAATTAAATTTTTATTTTCTGATATAGATTTGATAATTAGGGTTTCAATGACCTCATCATTACTCAGGTCATCAATTGTTACGATATAAGTATTTTCCATTATCTTATTTTTGCTTAGTTGAGGGGAGTATATCACTCCCCTCTCTTTTTGTCAAGAGCTTTTCTTCCAAAATTTTCTTCCAAAAAGTCTATCATCTGTCAGTTTTCTGAAATACGCAGCAGTAGAGAAACATTTGAATGTGCATGTTTCGTTTCTATTTTCTTCACGAATCCAATGAGTTACAGAAAACTTAATTTTTCGCCACCTCATTTTTCTTCGCCAAAAGATGTCACGATTTTTCATACTTACAGATTTTCATCAATGGTTTCACGAATGGCATTAAAGTTCTGCTTTTTAGTGTGGGAAATTCCACCTTTACCATTTTTGCCAAGTTTATAACCCATTTTTTTATACTCTTCTATTTCTTCAATTTTTACACAAAGTCTATGATTAGTTTGTTCGTTAAACATCCATTTTTTACCAAAGTTTGGATTTTTTTCTCCACTTTTAGATTTTCTAATATTTTCGCAAACCTCTTTTGGTAATTTCCTTCCAGTCATAAACTTTGCTGATGCTTCACCAATTTTTTTCTTACTCTCTTCCGTATGTCTAAACCCAAGTTTTTTCTGTCTTATTCTTTCTTTTGTTTCTTCTGTATGTTTAGAACCTAAACGACTTTGTATTAAAATTTGTTTATGTTCTTCTGAAAGTTGTTTACCTAAATTAGCTTGTCTTATCTTTTCAATTGTTTCTGGCAAGTGCTTTTTACCCAAATTAATCAGGCGCAATTTTTCTTTATGCTCTTCAGATAAAGGAATACCTTTTTTGGGACTAGGTTTTCCTTTTTTAGCTTTACTCATTTTTAATCGTATTTCTTTAGTTTTATTTTTATCTGACCAAAAATCATTTATTTCTTTTCGTAAAGCTTCATATCTCTGTGCTGAAATAAAAGTATATCTTTTAGCATGGCTCATCAACCAAAAAGCATTAAACAACTTCCAATATTCATCACTATCATCACCATATTGTTTTTTGTAAATTTCTTTTAATAAATGATGTGCAAAATAATGTTCTTTGGGTGTTAATGCTATTAAGTTTTCTTTATCATTTACTAAATCTGGATAAATTGACCTTGGTTTTATGTGATGAATTTCAAAATAATCACAATTTTCTTCAGTTAAAACTTCTCTTTTACGCTTTTCAATTAACCCATTATAAATTCTTAAATAATCCATTTACTTTATTTATACAAAATGTATCTCAAGTAAATGGATTATTCTCAAAGTTTACAAATTTTCGGTTACTGTATTACGAATTTCCTCGAAATTCTGTTTGAACTCTTCGCCATTCTTGAAGTAAGTGATTAGGGCAGAATTCTTACCAACCAAGTTCTTCTCATAAAGTTCATCTTCATATGTAAGATTTCCATTTTTATCAAAGAAAATCCTACAAAGTCCGCGCTGTGACTTTTTCTGACTAAAATTTTTCGGAGATTTATAAACCCAACGTTCACGAACAGTTCCATACTCATCTACATACTTAGAGTGAGTCGTTTTGCAGGCTATGCTGAAGGTGTCGCGCGTAAACGGTGACAAACTACCATCTTCATTCTCAAGAGCTTGGAAGGAGAACGAACCTACACCAAGACTTACATTATTGGCAGCAAAGTCCTTGGCAGCAAGACGCTCATAAATCTGCTTAGCACGAGTAATTGTAATACTATCACCATAGACAGCCTTAATACCAGGATTAAGAACCTTATAACCCTTAGAATTTATCGTGCCTCCAAAGATTTCATACATAGTTTCTACCATACCCATCTCCTCATAAGTGCGAGGGCGATGCTCAGTTTCCCATTTTCCATAAATGTCATCCCAAGTTGCAATATAATCATTACCCTTAGGATTAATAACTAAGTATTTCTTCTTCAGACCATTCGGCAAATTATGAGGAACGCATTTTGAAATATAATGAACATACTTACTCTCTTCAACAACAGGGATACCACAGAGAGCGTCTACGGGCTCAGCACTGTCATGACGAACACCAATGAATACACCACGCTTTCCACGCTCATTGATTTCCTCCATGAAGTTGTTAGGAAGAATGTTAGTGAGAACATTCCAGAAATCATAAGAGTCACAAACAGCAGCGAATGACACATTCTTATAGAGGTCAAACAGATACTTGAATGTAGGAATTTCATCTCCACCGTCAAGGCAAGCATGAGAAGTCATGACGGAATGTTCAGTTGAAGTAAGACCACGAACATTACCAGTACATTTACCATAAACATTTTGGATATGCTTTCGAGCAGCAACAGTGGAAGAGTTCCACATTGAAGTAAGCCAAGCAACGGAAGCATTTACAGCACTCTCGTTACTTTCCTGTCCGCGCATTGAAAAGTCACACATTGCAACTCGCTCATCAATGCCATTTTCTACAGTCTTAGCAAACGCCTCACGAGCAATCTTACGATATTCACGAGCAATAGTCGCACTTACCATAGGATGCCAAATAGCAGCAGAAAGGGATGCTTCAAGAGCCTGACCAACCCAGAAGAACTGAGGATTAGTAGACTTGATTTCCAAACAAGGAACACCCATAGGAACGAGAGTACCTTCGGCAACAGCATTGATTTCTACAGGGAGATAATGAAGGTCATGAAGAGCATGAAGATTAATAAGAGTCTTAGTAATCATATCACCGGTATAACCAAGACCATTCTTAAGAACATCAGCAATATCAACAGCAATTTCATCCCAAGGACAATTAAAGAAGTTATCATTGAAATTCTTCACAACATAAGAATGCACATAAGCACTTAAACCAAAGAATACTACCTTATCAACACCCTTGAGACGTGAGCCACGAGGGGTGAGGTATGAGGTCAATTCTCGCAGTTCGGGACGATACTGGAGAATATGTGTCAACTTATAAAAGTCAGTCAAAAGCCAAGGATTTAGAAACATAATTTTAGTGATTTTTAATTTATACCTTAATTTTATACAAGTTCTGTCAGGACCTTAGTTTAGTGTCCTGACAAATCAATTTCAATTACTTTCTTTTCGCTGAAAATCTTTAGAGTATCTGCAGTATGAATTTCATCAATAATTCCATCTGCCTTAGAATTATAAAAATCTTTGGATTGAGGCATCATATGTGTAATATAAAGGTCAATTTTCTTTGCACCCATTTTACGAAGAGCAGAAGCTGCTTCACGGAATGTTCGACCACCTGCACAGATGTCATCAATAATCAAAATACGTTTATCCTTAATATCTTCCTCTTCAGCAATAATTTCATAACAAATAATTTCACCGGTTTTGAGGTCGCGCTTTTTATTACCAAAACGATAAGGGAAATTAATTATTTCACTGTACTTCTTTGCAGCTCCATTATCAGGATAGAACATCAAATCATAGGGAATTTTATTACCTGAGCTGAAATATCTTTCACTTTCCAAATAATCTTCAACTGGATAATTCGCATGACAATGCTTCAACAAAGCAGGAAGTACATTACTATGTGGGTCACAAATGTAAACTGCTCTGAAATTCAAGTCATTGATAATCTCTGCTACATACTTCAAACTAAACAAATGAGCACCTGTGTCTCTATCCATCTGCCCATAAGGGAAGAAGTCAATAACAAGTCTTGCCCAATTGTTAGGATAAGCATCGTCCCACCATTTCTTGATAACCTGAAGATTGAACAAGTCCTCATTGTTTTCATAAACAACCTTAAACTCGTCCCAACAAGGTTCTTCAAAAGGGGCAGGACATGTTGCCTTTAGCCTATTA
>JAFUIW010000002.1 GCA_017473945.1 Methanobrevibacter sp.
TTAAACAGATATACGCTCAATTCAATGTCAAAATACACTTCAATTGTTGTACTATTAGCAGGCATAATCACATACTTAAGAATTAACTCAAAAACAGATTTTCAGAAGTTCTCAGAAGGCAAATTTTACTAGACCCCTAATCATCGATATTGTCAATTTGCATGTCCATATATGCCAATATGACTCCTGGAAAAACTGAAAAAGTCTCCATCCTGCCGTATTCGGCATTTGGACCCACTTCAATTATTGTCTTGTCTGATTCATTTTTAATGTTGAAATCAGAAATCATCACCTCATCAAAAAGGCCATAAAGATTTTCATTCATAATACTAATTTGAGCCAAAATTTATTTAAAATAATGGGTTAAAAAATTGAATAAAACAATAGATATAAAACATTTCAAAACATATAGTTATATTATAATAAAATATTACAGGAAAAATGCAAATGTCATTCAATAAAGATGAAATGTTAATAATGCCTGCAGTTGACATCAAAGACGGAAAATGTGTTCAACTTGTTCAAGGCGAACCTGGAAGTGAAATGGTTAAAATTGACAATCCCGAACTTGTCGCCAGACATTGGCAGGATTTGGGAGCAAAAAATATCCACATTATCGATCTGGACGGAACCATAAATGGTGTGGCAAGCTTTGACATCATTAAAAAAATATTAGATGAAGTTTCAGTTCCAATCCAATTGGGAGGGGGAATCAGAAGCGTGGAATATGCCCGCCAATTACTGGACCTTGACATTGAAAGATTGATTATCGGAACCATGGGAATTCAAAATCCCGAAACCATTGAAGAGCTTTCCGACGAGTACGGATCTGAAAGAATCATGATTTCACTTGACAGTAAGGACAACAGAGTAGTCATTAAGGGATGGCAGGAAAAAATTGACAAGTCCCCTGCAGAGATTTCACAGAAGTTTAAAGAGCATGGAGCCGGAAGCATTTTATTTACAAATGTTGATGTGGAAGGTCTTTTGGGCGGATTTTATACCGAGCCTGTAGAAGAGTTAAAAAAGTCTGTTGACTTGCCTATTGTTTATTCAGGAGGAATTACAACAATAGATGATCTTAAAAAATTAAATGAAAGTGGCGTAGAAGGTGTTGTAATCGGCTCTGCACTTTATACTGATAAAATTGACTTAACTGAAGCTTTAAAATATCAAAAGAGGTAATTTAATGAAAATAATGGCGACCGGAACATTCGACATACTCCACCCAGGACACGGAGTTTACCTGGAAGAGTCTAAAAAACTTGGTGGAGAAGATGCCGAGCTTTATGTTGTTGTTGCAAGAGATGCAACCGTTGAAAGGCGTAAAAGAGTGCCCATCGTTGGAGAAGACCAACGCCTTGAATTAATCAAAATGTTAAAACCCGTAACTGACGCTTATTTAGGTGATGCAAACGGCGATGTATTCAAAATCGTTCGTGAAATCGACCCAGATATCATTACTGTAGGAGCAGACCAGAATCATGATATTGCTAAACTGCAGGAAGCCATCGATAAAAGAGGCTTAAAAGCAAAAGCAGTTCGCATAGAAAAGTATCGTGACTGTGAACTCGACAGTAGCTGTAAAATCATAAGAAAAATTCAAAATACCGACTTTAAAGGTAAAATAATGGACCATTGTGAAGACTAGGAGACAAAAATATGTTTAAAGTAGCCATAATAGGAGCAAGTGGATACACCGGCGGAGAACTTTTAAGAATGCTTTTAAACCATCCAGAAATAGAAGTAACAGACATCACTTCAAGACAATACGATGGAACCCCAGCACATAAGGTTCACCCACATATAAGGGACTCAGGACTTGAATTTACAAACAAAAGCCCATCAGAACTTGACGTTGACGTTGCATTTACTGCAACACCACACGGAGCATCAATGAAAATTGTTCCGGAACTTCTTGAAACCGGAATGAAAGTAGTTGACTTAAGCGGAGACTACAGATACAGGGACACCGCCGTATACGAAAAATGGTATGGAATGGAACACACAGACAAGGAAAATAAGGGAGTTTTCGGACTTCCGGAACTTTACAGGGATGAAATCAAAAAGGCAAAACTCGTTGCAAATCCAGGATGTTTCCCAACAGGAGGAATTTTATCCTCATACCCATTGGTTAAAAACAATCTGGTTGACAGAATAGTTTTGGATTCAAAAAGTGGAGTCAGCGGTGCTGGAGTTAATGCATCTGCAACTACCCATTATCCAAACATTGCAGATAACCTCAACCCATATAAAATTTCATCACACAGACACATGTCTGAAATTCAACAGGAATTGCACGGATTTGAAGGTGTCAAAGTATCATTCACACCACACCTCATACCGGTTATTCGTGGAATTCAAACTACAAGCCATAGCTTTTTAAATGATGAAAATAAAGATATTACACCAGAAGAAATTAGAGAGCTTTACATAAATGAATATGGTGAAGAATACTTCATAAAACTTATGGACGAAGGAGAAATACCACATTTAAGTTCTGTTAGGGGATCCAACTTCGTACACATCGGAGGATTCGAAATAGATGAAACCGGCAGACTGGTTATGCTTTCAACAATTGACAATCTTGTTAAAGGTGCATCAGGCCAAGCTATACAGAACATGAACATCATCCTTGGCATAGATGAGACCACAGGATTGACTCACTTCGGTCTTCACCCATAGGGAGAGTACAATGAAAACTTTAATAATTTATTATTCACAGGGAGGAACAACAGATATAGTTGCCAGAACACTGGCCAAAAAGTTAGGCGCATACCTTCTTAGGATTCAGGATTTGAAAAATCGTGAAGGGTTTGCAAACAGATTATTATCTTCAATAAATGCATTTAGAGAAACAAAAACAGAAATTGCACCTGCAAGTGTTGATTTGACACCTTACAGTACAATTTACTTTGGAACACCTACATGGTTCGGAAATCCTACACCAGCAATCCTCACAATGATTGACAGATGCAATTTAAGAGGAAAGGATGTGGTATTGTTTGCCACAATGGATTCCAATCGTGGAGATGCAAACATTGAAAGGCTTGAAGAGAAAGTTAAGATGCGTGGAGCCCGTGTAATTGAAAGCTTCACCATCGCAACCAAAAACAAAAGTCATGAAAAATTAGTAAGTGACACTGAAGCAATGATTGAAATGAAAGATTTGATGATGTACAGAAGGTAGATTGAATGGTTCAAAAAGACAAATCCGAATTGAAAATTAAAGCTATTGAAAACGGTACAGTAATTGACCATATCACTGTAAATAAGGCAATTTACATTTTAAAAGTTTTAAACCTTCCCGACAGTGAAACACAAAATGTTACAATAGCAATGAATGTTTCATCTGGTGAAATTGGAAGAAAGGACATTTTAAAAATTGAAAACCGGGAACTTGATTATCAGGAATTAAATCAAATAGCTTTAATCGCTCCAAAAGCTACAATAAACATTATCAGGAATTTTGAACCGGTTAAAAAATACAAAAGTGTTCTTCCTGACAAAATCACATCAATCTTGAAGTGTACAAATCCTAAATGCATTACAAATTATGAAAATGAGCCTATAAAACCTATTTTCAATGTCATTCAGGACTATCCTCCTGTTGTCAGGTGTCATTACTGTGAAAAATTAATAAAAACAGAAGATATCGAAAAACAATTCGAATAATCTTCATTATTTTTTTGATAAATAATCTGCTAATCTTTTAGATAGTGCAAGTATTGTTAATATTGGTGGTTTTCCAGGTGATATTGGCAATACGCTTGCATCACATACAAAAAGATTGTCTATTTCTGTTTCTAGGTTTTTATCAACCACTTTTCCGATAGCTGCAGTCCCCCCAGGATGCGCTCCCCGATATACAGTTGAACCTATAGTTTTTGGGTCAACACCTGCTTTTTGTAAAATAAATCCTGCTGTAGCGACTCCTTCAGCAAGATATCTTATATCATTAATCGTATTTGTTTTTCTAACGTAACCGTCAGTGTGAACATAACCTTTGCATTCATCAGGTGTTTTTACCATGATTGACAGAATATCTTTGTCTTCCACATCACCATATGGAATGTTTCCCTTGATGAATGATGAAAAATGAGGTGCTAAAACAAAGTTTTTACCGACTACAAGACCTGCCATCTGAACTTCAGTGTTGAAGTTAATGTCTTTCAGATATCCTCCGACACTGACAAATGGATCAAAGAAAAGTTCTCTTCCAGCATCTGCAATTCCACTATTTTTTAGAATTATTGCAGAATCTATTGCACCGGCACATAAAACCACTTTATCTGTTTTGTGGACTTTTATTTCATCATCTTTGGCATATCTGACACCGCAAGCCTTAAGGTTACAGAAAATAATATCCATTACTTCAGCATCACTTATCAATGTTGCTCCAGCTTCAACTGCCTCATCGACAAAATCCTTTGCAGTCCATTTTGCATCCACAGGACAGCCAAATGCACATTTTCCACATTGTATACATTCATCTTCCCTTATCGCCTTCGGCATTTTGCTTACTTCAAGGCCCAATTCTGAAGCGGCATCCAAAAAGAGTTGAGTGCCTTTTCCAATATGTGAATCGTCAAGTTCATGAACTCCCACTAAGTTTTCAACATATTCATATTCGGCGGTTAAGTCAATGCCGAATTCGTGGAGTTCCTCATCAAGTGCCCTCACCATATTTGCCATGGAGACAATGGTTGAACCTCCAATACATGTGGTTGCAAGCAAATCAATATCAGGAGCATACTGATTATAATAATTATATGCATCTTTAGAATCTATGTATGGTCCTTTTTCAAAAATAGTGACCTCTATTCCATTTTTAGCAAGTTCACGAGCTAAAAGTCCTCCCCCTGCACCAGTTCCTACAATAGTAATCATATGAATACCTACAAAATTTTCTAAATATAACATATGTTTTTTTTAATATAAAAAATTTATATTACTGATAAACACAAATATAATTATATTATAAATCTATTGAGATGATACTATGGAAGAATATATTGATTTATTCAAAAAAGTTATTGAAAAAACAACCCCAAAAGTAGATTACATAGATATCCGCTCCGGAATTGGTGAAAATACTTCCATAATCATGAAAGATGGAGATGTAGATGAAATTAACACCGGAATGAGTTTAGGCACAAGAATCAGAGTGTTAAATAATGGAGCATGGGGTTTTGCATACACTACAGACTTATCAAAAATTAATGAAATTACAGAAACCGCCATAAAAATATCATCATCACTTAAAGGAGATGTAAAACTAAGTGAAAGCGATGTTGTTAAAGATAACGTGGCAGTGGATGTAAAAATACCATTTAAAGACATATCCATTGAAGAAAAAAAGGAAATTATGAAGGATGCAAGCGATGCCGCCTCTATCGACAAGGTAAACAGTACAACTGCTAGCTATGCCGATCTTGAATCAAAAGAGCTATTTATGAACAGTGAAGGCTCTGAAATTCAGGTTAAAACATCAAGAGTCAGAATGGCATTGAACGCTTCTGCCACAAATGGTGAAATTATTCAATTTGGCCATGGCAGCCTTGGTGGAGTGAAAGGATTTGAAGTGATTGCAGATGCAGATATTGAAGAGTTCGGAAGAAACATCGGTGAAAAAGCCGTCAGACTGCTTGATGCAAAACCTGCACCTTCAGGACAATTCACTGTTGTAGCTGACCCTGAACTGACAGGAGTTTTAATCCATGAGGCATTGGGCCATGCTACTGAAGGCGATTTAATCTTGCAGAATGATTCAATCCTTAAGGATAAAATCGGCCAGCAGATTGCATCAGACATAGTCAATATTTTTGATGACGCAAGCCGAAAGGACGGATTCGGATATTATCCTTATGATGTAGAAGGCATTAAGACCAAACCTAATCAATTGGTTAAAGACGGTGAATTGATATCCCTTTTAAATTCAAGAGAAACATCATCCAAGCTAGGCATGAAATCATCCGGAAATGCAAGGTCAATTATTGCCGATAAGCCAATAGTCAGAATGAGCAATACCTACCTGCAGCCTGGAGACAATAGCTTTGAAGAGTTGCTTGAAGACATCCCAAATGGAATCTATCTTAAAGGTTCAAGGGGAGGGCAAGTGGATACCGGCAAAGGAATTTTCCAATTTAATGCAGCTGAAGGTTATATGATTGAGAATGGTGAGCTGAAAACACCTCTCAGAGACGTTTCACTTTCAGGAAATATCCTGGAAACCCTTAAAAATATTGACGGCATTGGAAATGACTTTAAACTAAGTGTCGGATTCTGTGGAAAAGACGGTCAAACCGCACCGGTAGGTGATGGAGGGCCTCACACAAGAATATTGAATGCATTAGTCGGAGGAATGGGATAATGATAAGTGACAGAGCAGGAAACTATTTAGTGGAACTTGCAAAAGAAGCTGTGGCATATTACTTGGGAACCGGAAAGAAACTGGCAATTCCTGAGGACCATCCAATCGAATTAGATGAGAAATTAGGAGTATTCGTCACATTGAATGAAAATAATATGCTGAGAGGCTGTATCGGATATGCTGAGCCTATCGAACCTGCCATCAATGCAACCATTGAAGTGGCAATAGCTGCAGCATTTAATGACCCTAGATTCCATGCAATTACAGAAGACGAATACGACAAGCTTGACTTTGAGGTGACCGTTCTGACAAAACCTGAAATGATTGTCGTGGCCCATCCAGACCAGTACTTTGATGAAATTGAAATTGGCGTTGACGGATTGATTATCCAAAAAGGATATTCAAGAGGACTATTGCTTCCCCAAGTGGCAACCGAAAACGCATTTACGATTGAAGAATTTTTAGAAAACACCTGTATGAAGGCAGGAATCAGTGCAGACAGCTGGATGGATGAAAGCTGTGATGTGTACAAATTCCAAGGACAAATATTTAAATAAGTGATTAAAATGATGACACCATCGGAAATATCAATCACTTTTCAAATGTTCCTCATTAACATTTATAATTATCAAAATATTAGTAGGAATAACGAACTTTGAATTTTTTGAAAAACACACATTTTACATTTGGAGTCCATCTTTATGAGATTATTTGTTGGTAATATAGGTAATGCAGTAAAGTATGCATTAAGCGACAGAAAGGGAATCATAATAATCAGTGCCCTTATGGCAATTACCTCTATTGCCACCGCAAACCAACATCTCAACGCCTTCTGGAGGATGCTTGCTGTAACTCTGCTTATTGTTATGGGATACGGATCATATGTCTCATGGTATACACTCAAAGGTTCAGATGAACATCCAAAAATCAACAATTTAAAAAAACTGATTTGGGAAGGCTTTAAAAAATCCGCCATTACATTTATTTATTCCATACCTTTGACATTCTTTGTTCATATGGCAAAAGTGAACATGAACAGCAACATTATACTATCATTAATTGGCATTATCCTATTTGTACTGACATACCTGTGTTTTATCATAGGATTGTTAAACAGATACCTGCATAAAGGAAAATTTATAGAGGCATTCAGTCTACGTGGAATAATAAATTTAGCACAGTTATTTGACATTAAATCATTCATAAGAGTTATAAGTGCCGTTATAATCTCACAAGTATTTGCGATTACAGTTGTTGTCGGATTCAGTAACGGATTTGATCTAATTGAACTTGTGAAGTCCATTTCAACATTCTTTTTGGCACCGTTTTTTTATATAGCCGCCAAAAGATTTGTTGGTTTGAATGTCCGTGAACTTCTTAATAATACTCCAATATAATCATCTCCATTATTAGATATATCCACAAATTTAATTAACCTGCCAAATCTAAACTATAGTATAGAAATGTGAGAGAAGAATAACTAATTGATATTAAAGTGATATAAATGATGATTCCAACAATACCAACACCTGAAGAGATACTAGATAAAGGATTCAGTCGTGGTAAAAAACAAGCAGACCTGATGAGGTCTCAAAAGATACCTAAACACTTGAAAGGTAAACGAATTGAAGAGCGAAGAGTAGTGACCTCTTGTCAGGTAATTAAAGACAAGCTAAAATCAATTATCGATGCCGTGCCAGAAATAGAAAGCATGCATCCATTTTATCAGGATTACATAGACATTACTGTCGGTGTAGATGATTTAAAACAGTCCCTTGGAGCTTTGAACTGGGCATATGGAATTATTACCCAACTCGAAAAGGAATATGGTGCAAAAATCAGGAAAAACCCATCAGAAAAGGCAACTGCAATTCAAAAACAGGCATACGGTAGAATTTCATCCGTCGTTCACAAAATCAAAAAAGACCTGGACTTCCTGGATTTTGCAAAACAGAACCTTAGAAACATGCCTACAATAGATTTTGATGCGAAAACCATTGTTATTGCAGGTTTTCCAAACGTCGGCAAATCCACACTGTTAAGACAGATTACCGGAGCCGACCCTCAAGTTGCTAACTATCCGTTTACAACAAAGGGTATCCAGATTGGACATACAGAAAGGCACTGGCAAAACGTTCAGATTATTGACACTCCCGGACTTCTGGACAGGCCGGTTCTGGAAATGAATGATATCGAGATGAATGCAATTGTTGCACTGGAACACTTGGCTGATGCAATTCTGTTTATTTTTGATGCATCAGAAACATGCGGATTCCACATGGACAACCAGTACAATCTTCTAAAACAAATCGAAAAGATTTTCTCTGAAATTCCAGTGTTTTATCTCTTCAATAAAATGGACCTTATTGAAGATAAGGAATACCTTGGCCAATATATCGATGATGAGGAAAATGCAATTTTCATTTCAGCCATTGAAGGAGAGGGCATTGACATAATCAACAAGAAAATTGATACCATCAAAAAAATAGACCGCAGTTTTGAAGCGGAAGAAGAAGACGATGATGGGTACTATTAGGCTTATATTAATTTTAATATAAAATAAAAAAAAATGTATGAAAAGGAGAAATTGAAATATGAAAATTACAGTTGCAGGTGTAGGATATGTAGGGCTTTCCCTTGCAGTTCTTCTCGCACAGAAACATGAAGTTACGGCAATTACAACAACAGAATCCAAAGCAGAAATGTTAAACAAGTTTTACAGTCCAATTCAGGATGACGAGATAGAAAGATTTTTCAAAGAGACTCGAGAAGGCGAACGTGAACTGAATCTTAACACAACTACAGATAAGGAAGCCGCCTACAAAAGTGCTGAACTTGTCATTATTGCCACACCAACAAATTATGATGACATCAATCATTTCTTTGACACATCTGCTGTTGAAGATGCTATAGAATGGACCCTTAAGGTCAATCCTGATGTTTTGATGGTTATAAAATCAACAATACCCGTCGGATATACCGAGTCCGTTCGTGAAAAGTATGGAATAAAAAACATCATATTCTCTCCGGAGTTCCTTCGTGAGTCCAAAGCACTTTATGACAACCTCCATCCAAGCCGTATTGTTGTCGGATGCGATGATGACCAAAAAGAGGCAGGGGAGATGTTTGCAGAACTTCTCCTAGAAGGTGCAAGGGAAGAGGAAAAAAGAGCAGGTTTAGACGAACAGGACATTCCGATATTGCTGGCGCACTTGACAGAGGCTGAAGCAATCAAGCTTTTCGCAAACACTTACCTTGCAGTAAGAGTGAGCTACTTCAATGAGCTTGACACATACGCCCAGACCAAAGGCCTTGACACACAGATGATTATAGACGGAGTATGTATGGATCCGCGTATCGGAGGACACTACAACAACCCATCATTCGGATATGGAGGATACTGCCTTCCTAAAGACACAAAACAGTTGCTTGCAAACTATAAGGATGTCCCGCAGACCATGATAAAGGCTGTTGTCAATTCCAATGATGTGCGTAAGGAATTTATCGCAAATCAGATCATTTCAAGAAATCCTCAAACCGTCGGGGTTTACAGACTTACAATGAAGAGTAACAGTGACAATTTCCGTGCATCTGCCATACAAGGCGTCATGAAACGCATTAAAGCGGAAGGAATTTCAATAATCATCTATGAACCTACATTGGATGACGGAAGTGAATTCTTCAAATCTGAAGTTGTAAACGACATTGACCGCTTCAAGGCTGAAAGTGATGTCATTCTTGCAAACCGTTTTGATGCAGAAATTCTTGGAGATGTTGCAGATAAGGTATATACTAGAGACATCTTCAGAAGGGATTAGATTTCAAAAAGTGTTTAAATTAAATTAAACACTCTCATTCATTTTTTTAACCTATTTTTAATTTTTCGACAAAAATTTTAATAATAATAAACAGATATATAATTTTAAAAAATATTATGAGAGTGAAAAAATGGACAGGTCATTAGAATATCTTATTGGAGGAACACTTTGTTTAATCATTGCAATTGTGGCTTATATCATGTTTAACAGGATTTCAGCAGGCTCAATTGTAGGAGTAGCACTGTTTATTTATGGACTATACAGATTCTTTATAAAAAGATAGATGTCCTAATCATTAACTAAAATATCCTTAAACCATCATCAAAATAACCCAAATTAAAAAAAAGAAAATAATTTTAAATGAAAATTTAAAATTATGATATATTTTCACCAGATTTTAAAAAGACCAACTCACCGTACAGGCAAGTTATCAATGGCCCTGACAAGGTCTATTGCAGTATGTGTTTTATTTTCTTGGGTGTCGATTTGGGCGGTTTCAAATACGAGGACATTATGTCCTTTTTTGGCAAGAGGTTCTGATACCCATTTCGGTGAAGTGCCGCTTTTAATGGTATATACAGGATAACCTACACCATCACCAATCGCATTGGCACAATCCATTGTTGAAGTGGATTTGTTATCGACAACACCAACATATCTCTGTTTTTGCCAATAGCTTTCCATTTCATGAACATCAACAATAACATGAGGATCATAGTTTTCAATATCAGGAAGGACATATTCATTGGCTAACAGTTCCCCCATATGCCTGTTGGTGTCATAATCACTGGTATTCATCCCACTGTCATTGAAATTCAGTTTAATGAAGTATACTACGAATTTTTTGTTAAGACTATTGTCCTTGGTGAAATTCATTATTGTCTCATTTGTGGCATTGTGAATACCGCTTTCAAGACTGTGAACTCCCAATATCACCACAGCAGTATCACTTGACATTGTATTGCCACAAACCATTTTATAAACAGTACCGTTGGAGTTATTTCCAATAATTGTCCAAGATTCCTGTGAAAATGACAGTATTCCTAGATTTTCATTATGTATTAATGTCATTACTCCTGCAAAGATAATTAGCAAAATCAGCAGAATCAATAAAATTTTAGTAATTTTTTTCATTGTATCAGGGATATTTCTATAATCGAATACATATAAATGTTTAAACTAATCCAAGAGGAAAAACTTCACTAAAGCAAAACCTTTAATTGATTTAAATATATTCCGAAATAGATTAAGATTAAAACCGAATATGGTTAACAATCAAGGAGGAATTATTATGAATACAAATTTAATTAAAGGAAATTTAACACCTGAAAACAAAAAAATTGCTGCAAAAAGAAACATAAAAGTTAAAATATGTTTAAAATGTCATGCCCATAACTCAATTCACGCTACAAGATGTAGAAAATGCGGTTATAAGGGCTTAAGACTAAAAAAACCTAGAAGCGAAAAAATAAAAGGAGGATGAATTTTATCCTCTTTTAAACTTTTTTTTAAAAACAATCATAATTCAAAATTGAAGCTTACTGTTGTAAATTTCATTCCGCTGTCCCTGATTTTTTTAGATTTTATGTCAACATTTCCATATTGCTTTAAAAAAGAATTGATTTCTCTTGAGACAGCATTATAATTTTTTCTGTCATAAACCCTGTAGTTTCCCATGAATTTGACACTATCAGCTTTATTTAAAACATTTACCTTATCCATTCTGAATGATTCGCCATTTTTCTCCAGAACAGAGTTTACTTTCTCAACTATCTCATTTTTGATTTTATCTTTTTCTTCACTGCTAATCATAATATCCCCCAATACATTCCATTGCAATAACATATGTTTTCTTTACTTTTATATTTGTATTAATCATTTATTAAACATGTTAATTGCAAAATTTTTTTAACAGAACAATCATTCTGTTTCAATCAATTTGACAGTTTAATGGCACGAATGATAAAAAACTATATAAAATAACAAAAAGAAAAGTAATAACAAGATATAAATTCATTATATTCCAATAACAACACTACATTTAAATTTAACATTTATATCTTAAAATAAAAAATTATATGGAGGAAGAATAAATATGAATGAAACAGCTAAGGAAACCTCTTGGACACCCTTAATAGTAATAGCTTTTGCTTCATTTATTATAGCTTTAGACGCTACATTCATGAATGTGAGTATTTCACAGGTTGTTGTTGACCTGAATACTGATGTTAGTACAATTCAGTCAATCATGTCATTTTATACTCTCATCACTGCCGCATTCATGCTGTTAAGTGCTAAGCTTCAGGACATAGTCGGTAAAAAGAAACTGTTCATAATAGGTGCTGCACTTTATGGTCTTGGTACATTCACCGCATCAGTAAGTCCGAATGCTACAATATTATTTATCGGATGGTCATTGATAGAAGGTATTGCTGGGGCTTTAATGTTGCCTGCTACAGTTTCTCTAATTAGTGGAACATATTCAGGTGAAAAACGTACAGTTGCTTTGGCAATTGTAGGGGTAATGGGAGCAGTTGCAGCTGCTATCGGTCCTCTCTTCGGTGGAATAATGACAACATTTTTAAGTTGGAGATACGGATTTGCAGTTGAATTAGTAATTGTTTTCCTAATTTTAATACTTAGAAATAAAATACCTGATTTCGAACCTACTGAATCCAGAAAGGATTTGGACATTACAGGTTCTATAATTTCATTTATAGGCCTTGTTTTGTTAGTTTTAGGTATCCTATCACTATCTAAAGATTTCAACACAAGCCTAGTTGTAATTGTATTAGGCCTTCTTGCTTTAGCAGGATTTGCATACTTTGAAACCAGAAGAAAAAGAAATGGTCAAGTGCCATTGCTTGATATGGACTTATTTAAAGATAGAAACTTGCGTGTAGGAACTATAATCTTGTTATTATCTTACCTTTCAATGGGAGGAGCATTGTTTGCAGTTTCCCTCTTCTTGCAAAGCGTATTGCAGTTAAATGCATTCGACACAGGTGTGACCACACTTCCGTTGACTATAGGATTGCTTATTTTTGCAATAATTGCTCCAAGTTTAACCGGAAAGTTAAGCCACAAGAAAATCATAGCAATAGGATGTATAATGTCAATAATCGGATGTGCGATATTAAGCTATCAATTCAGACTTGATACAACAATATTCACTTTAATGCCAGGACTCTTCGTATTAGGAGCAGGACTTGGTTTCATCATGGCTTTATGTACTGATATTTCATTATCCAATGTCCCTGCAGAAAGTCAAAACAACGCATCCGGTGTTAACTCAACCGGCCAGTCATTAGGTGAATCAATGGGTACAGCAATTATCGGAATAATTCTAATTCTAGGAGTTATGGGTGGTATCAGTACTGCTGTCGATACATATGCACCTGATCATTCAGGAGACCAACAATTTCAAATGGACGTCTATAATTACTTCCAAAAAGTGGGTAATATAGATGACCTTAAACAGGACAGCACTCTTGTGGATGTTGTAAACATCATCATCCAGGAGACAATGGCATTCGTAATGACAATAACTGCCATTATAATGGGAATTGTTTTCCTGCTGACATTACGGCTGCAGGATACAAAGATTAAACAAACATGAGAGTTTTAACTCTCATTAATCTTTTTAAATAGTGTTAATTACTTTTTTCGAACAACCATCCCGTAAAAATTAGAAATGTTTTAATAATTTTTTTGACTGAAATCTGTTTAGGAATAATTATTGGAGAGAACATAATATGGACAATTTTTGTACTAACTGTGGAGCCAAAATAGAAAAAGACTATAAGTTTTGCATTAATTGTGGAACAAAAATAGATAAATCCGATATAACCGATAACACACATACATTCAAATCCATGCCCGATAATTATGAAAAAGAGAAAGCCAAAACTGAACTAAAACGAATAGTTGGCGGAAAAATATTTTTCAATGAAAGTTTTAATGACGAATTACGCAAAAACGGCTTAAGTTTTTATGCAGGGGCAATCATCAAAGAAAAGCTTGAAAAAGAAATAGATGCTGGACAACTTAAAAGCGGAGATGTCAAATCCAGGATGAATCAGCTAATACAGGAATACAAAGATATTGAGCAAAAGGAAGAAAATGCCAGAATAGCGAAACAAAACGAAATGATGCAGAAAAAAAATCAAAGCAATGAAATGAAATCCGGAGGATATTGTGGTTTTAACTGCATACATTACTGCGAAGAGTTTCTTGATGACCACGGAGGAATAGTTGGCGATTTTGACAGTGCAGGATATGTCGAGTATTACTGCAATTTAGGACATCCCATATCCAATGGAAGTTTCTGCAAAGATTATGAACGATAGAGTAAGCAAACTGTTTTTTAGATACGTGCCAAATAGTTATTGCAAAATATTCGCTGAAGAAAAATTAATTAAAAATAAATATAATCTAATTTTAAAGAACAAATAATCATTATACACATCATCAGTAAAATTGATTTAGGTATTCAAAAAAATAAAGCATCTCACACAAGAAAAACTCATGATAAAAAATATTACTTTTTAATAACTTTTAGTAAATTTAATAGAAAACTTTATATACTAACAAATGGAAAATAAGTCGTCTTTATTTTTTCACTATACTCCATTTGACTTATTTCTCCCTATCCTTTTTCTTATATATTTGGTCAGTTAACTGACCACACATTTATATACTATGCAGTCAAATATTTAACCAATAATGAGAATAAATTCATGTGATGTGGTTTTATATGTATGAAAAAGAAGAAATTATTGAGGATTATATCAGAGAAGAATTATTTGATGTCCCTAACATTTTAAATAATGAATTGTCTTTAAACGGCATGAATTTCCAATTAAGAAAGGAATTTAATTTTATTAAAAGACATGTTGATGAGTTTCTAGAAAAAACAACCAATAACAGATATTTTGCACTTCCTGGTTTAAGAGGCGTAGGTAAAACAACACTACTGTATCAGACATATGAATATTTATACAAATCCAAAAATGTCAATCCTAACCAGATACTATTCATATCATGCGAAAACTTAAATGATATTGTTGATTTTAAAATCATTGATGTTGTAAAACAGTTCCTAAGCACTTATCACAACACTACCTTAAGACGATTAGACAAAAAGATTTTCCTGCTTATTGATGAGTCACAATATGACAAGAACTGGGCATTATCAGGTAAGCTAATATTCGATAAGACAAAAAACATTTTCATGATTTTTACAGGTTCGTCAGCCCTCAACCTCGAATATGATGCCAACTCAGCAAGAAGACTGCTTAAGCAAAATATAACTCCACTGAACTATAATCAACATCTGAAACTAAAATATGGCTATGATGCAGCTGACGTTTCCACTTCCCTTAAAAAACTAATTTTTGAGGGTGATGTTGGTGATGCAATCACAACCGAACATGCTATCAATCAGGACTTGATTAATCTTGAAAACTACTCTACAACTGACTGGGATGAATATCTAAAATACGGCGGATTTCCAACTGCACTCTTTGAAGACAACCACAATATAATATGCAAAAACATCACAGACATGATTAAAAAAGTCATTTCACACGACATGGGAACCATCTCCTCCATAACCTCAGATAGCCAGACACACGCCAATCGTTTATTGAGGTTTTTGGCTCTTCAAAAACCTGGAGACATTTCACAGGAAAAGATGGGATCTTATCTTGGAACATCCAAAGGCAACATCCGAAATATCCTGGACATATTGGAAAAAACTCAACTGATATTTCACTGCGAACCTCATATTGCATCCGCTAAAAGGTCCATTAAATCATGGGAGTATTTCTTTGCAACATCAAGCATCAAACATATCTTAACATCATCAATCGGAAATCTTAATTCAAATAAGAAAGCATATCTTGGAGTCCTTCTTGAAAATCTTGTTGCATCAACCTTATTCTACTTAAGCCATGAAGATGGAAACTTTTTTAAATTGTATTATGATCCAGAAAGTGATGGCAATGTTGACTTTATTATCCAAAGGGAATTTCAAAGTCCAATTCCAATAGAAGTAAGTATGGGTAAAAAAACCAAAAAACAAGTTTCTTCTGCTATTGAACGTTATAATGCGAATTATGGTATTATAATATCAAATACAACAAAAACTATTAAAAAAAAGGACAATGTTATCTATTTGCCTCCTAAAACATTTTCCTTTTTATAATTTATTTTTTTTAACCTTAAAAAAGTAGCCCATACATAAGTAATAAAATTCTATCATTCTCATTTTTAAGCCATAGTTATGGTGAGTGAAAAATTCT
Source organism: Methanobrevibacter sp. (assembly GCA_017473945.1). Taxonomy (GTDB): domain Archaea; phylum Methanobacteriota; class Methanobacteria; order Methanobacteriales; family Methanobacteriaceae; genus Methanocatella. Next base: position 16,497 of record JAFUIW010000002.1, read on the forward strand.
TTAAGGGGATTTGAATTCACCTAGTATCTTTAAAGAAATCATTTCCTGCTTTTGAAATCATCTCATGTGCCATAATACAATCAGCAACATATATGGAATTATTTTCCTTTTCAGCTAGTTTTAAATGTTCTTGGAGATAATTAAAGACGAGTTCTATGAATTCACCATCATTGTTGTCCAAATATTTCACAAAGTCATTGAAATCAAATTTTTCCAAGAATGTATCATAAAAATCAATCCATTGGTTCCGCTGTAGAAATTCCTCACCGTCTAGGGTTACTATTGCTTTATCTGATCTGAAATCATCCAGAGGAATCTGATTTTCAGCTATCCTGTCAATGAGTTCCTGTTTTTTACCAGAAATTTTCAGATTGTTTTTTCTTAAAATATTTTTCAAATCCTTGATTGTCAATGAGTCATGAGCGAATTCATCCCAGTTATCATAATTAACTTCATCACTGATTAAGTCCTGCATAAACAGTTGTGATTCTACTGCATGCGGAGTCATTGATCCTTTCATTCCCGCTACTGCCATTGCAATCTTTAAGCTATTATGTTTTTTAAGTGACTTTAAGATTCTGAAGACATAAATGTCGTGGCTTATCGGATAGTCCTTTCCATAATATGTGTCATCAAGCTTGTATTTCTCATCATTAGACCCCCACATCATCTCGGCGACAGGATATGGTGAGTCAAGATTCAACCCAAGAGAATTTAAATCCAAATGCTCTCCATCAGGCAACAGCAATTCAGTTTCATCATAATCATCGGCCAGCTCAAGAAATCTGTTGGAAAACTCTTCATCATTATTCATGGCATTAACTATTAGGTTTTCAAATTCGCTTTCATCATCTGAGAGTATGGCATTGAAAATACTGGCACCCAACTCTTCATTAGCTCCTATCACATCAAAAAATTCTTTCATAATCTGCATATCTTCCCCATCAGCTTCAGGTGAATCTAAAAATTCCTGAAATCCTTCAAATAATATTGAATCAGACATTTCACCAAGAAGCAGAGCAGTTAATCTCTCATCGACATCATCATCTGTTATTTCTCCGGCTTCATATTCTGTGATTAATTGCTGTTTGATTTCCAAAGCCCTGTCATGAGATACTATTTCATTGTCAACTATTCCCTGCATAAACTCTGATAATCCTTCACCTTCACCGACAATTACATCATAACCCCATTTTTCCTGAGGCAGTTCCTCTTTCAATTCCAGTATCAGTTTTTCAAATTCGCTTTGATATTTAAAGAATAATTCGACAATATCTTTGAAATATTCTTCAGTCAGTTCCTTTCTCTCACCATACTTTCTTAAATCGTTTTCAAGCATATAGTGATAGATTACCTCTCCTGCATCAACAAGAATGGTTGAACAGATTCCCAAGTCATAATAATTAGACAACGGCAGCTCATAGGATATTTCTTCTCTTTTGTTGGATTTCACATCCCAGTCATTGAAATAAAAATCTATCCCACTTACTACAATATCATCACTCACTTTCCTTGCAAAGGAATAATCAATCAGCAATTCGACGATACTACGTGTGGGCTGTAAAATTCCAAAATCAGGTGCTGAAAAAATCATTTTACATATTTCATTGAAAAATATTTGTTTTCCTCTAAATTCAGGAAGAATATAACATTCTGTTAACATCAGTGTTGATTGATTATGCAGTTCAAATGTTGCAAAGCCTACGACTTTATTTTCATATAAGAGTTCATCAAAAGCAAAACACAGTTCATTTTCAAGACAATATTCTTCCTTATTCATTGATTCAGTAATGTAAGGATAATCATTGAGAATTTCTTCACTATCTATAAAATCAAAATCAGATTCTGCAGTAATCATTACAGGCATTCCATCTTCACGAATTACATAATTTGCTTTTGACATTTAATTCACAACCCCAAAGTATAATTAATATTCATTTCTATTTCCGAGTAGTATAAATAATTTTTTCAATACTTTTGATTGGTAACTATACAAAACCAGTTCATTCGTTTTAATACGAACAATTGTAACATTTATTTGCCAAAAAGTTCAGATTATTAGTTGTAAAAATACAGCGAGAAAAGTAGTAACTATACAAAAATTTATATACTTACAAAAAGTTACTAAATATAAGAAACTGCAATTCTAATAACAATATTAAATATGTAAACTATTTTTGTAGGAATTCTTACAATTAACCAAAAAGCATAAAAATAGATAAATGCATCGATAAAAATTAAATTATCAAATAAAATCATGAAAAATGTATCCTCAAAGAAACCTCAATTATATGTAGTCTGATGTTAGAAAGTCTATGATGTTTCTGTGTTTTAATCCGCTACCTGAGAAGTCTATTTTGTCCATGCTCAAGACGTATTTGTCGAAGTTGTCGTTGATTTTTGCAAGTCCTGAAAATTCCCTTTCTATTGTGTTATCGTTTTCCAGTTGATATGTTACCTGAATGTAGAGTTTTTCTTTGTCCCGAGTACATACGAAATCTATTTCCTTTTCGTTTATCATTCCTATTTTTACATCATACCCTCTTCTGAGAA
>JAFUIW010000096.1 GCA_017473945.1 Methanobrevibacter sp.
ATGAATCTGAATGCATTCCAGAATTTATTGAGGAATCTGTATCCGTGCTTGATGTCCTTCCAGTCAAATATTACATCAGACCCCGGTACGCTGTTTGCAGCCCATGTTCTTAACGGGTCTGCACCGTACTTTTCAATAACCTCTTCAGGTCCGACTACAAATTCAGGTCTGGATTTGGGCATCTTGTTTCCGTCTTCACCAAATACCATACCGTTGATTACAATGTCATCAATCGGTTTTTGACCTGTAAGTGCCAGACATCTGAGGGTTGTGTAGAATGCCCATGTACGGATGATGTCGTGTCCCTGCGGACGGATATTTGATGGGAAATGATTAACATAATCTTCATCAGGCCATCCTGCAATTGACAATGGGGAGATTGATGAATCCATCCATGTATCCAATACATCTACTTCTCCAATAAATTCCTCGCATCCGCATTCACATGTATGTTTAGGTTTGTCAACTGTTGGATCAATAGGTAAATCTTCCACTTCAGGTAAAATTACTTTGCCGCAGTCCTTACAGTACCATACTGGAATTGGAGTAGCAAATATTCTTTGTCTTGAAATACACCAGTCCCATTCCATGGAATCCGCCCAGTTGACCATACGGGATTTCATGTGTTCAGGAACCCATTTCATTTCATCGGCTGCAGTTTTGGTTTTTTCGATTAGATCTCTTACCGCTACAAACCATTGTTTTTTAAGAAGTATTTCAACTGGTGTTTTACATCTCCAGCATTGGCCAACGTTTTGGTCCACTTGCTCTTGTTTTAACAAGTAACCTTCACTGTCCAAATCTTCAATTGTTTGTTTTTTGCAGCTTTGAAGGTCCATTCCTTCATATCTTCCTGCAGCTTGAGTCAAAATACCTGCATCATCCATAATGTCAATGACTTCCAGATTGTATTTTTGAACCCAGCTTACGTCAGTTTTATCCCCAAAAGTACAAATCATTACTGCACCTGTACCGAATTCAGGGTCAACCTCTTCATCTGCAATGATTTTTACTTTCTGATGTGAAAGAGGAACTTCAACATATTTTCCCAAAAGATGAGTGTATCTTTCATCTTCCGGATGGATTACAACCGCTACACAGGCAGCCATCAATTCAGGACGAGTGGTTGCAATTAAAATACCTTCATCCTTAGGGTCAGCCTGCTTTCCGGATTTTTGTGAAGATGCAATATCATCATATGAATCTTCCACAGCAGGAGGGAAATTAACGTAATTTAAAAATGTAGTATTGTCAGAGTATTCTACTTCTGCAAATGCAATAGCAGTTTGACAGCGAGGACACCAGTTTACAGGGTGTTTTCCCTGATAAATCAATCCATCTTCATACATTTTTAAAAATGAATACTGGGTCTTTCTCATGTATTCGGGAGTCATTGTGACGAACTCGCGGGACCAGTCCTGTGAATAACCCATTGCCCTCATCTGTGATTTCATCTTTGCAATGTTTTCTGTGGTTAAATCAACACAGTATTCTCTGAACTGAGTTCTTGAAACATCATTTTTCTTGATTCCATGAGTTTCTTCAACTTTCACTTCAGTCGGAAGTCCGTGACAGTCCCATCCCTGGGTAAACAGTACATCATGACCTTTCTGTCTTCTGTATCTTGCATTCATATCAATGTAAACCCAATTTAAAACATGACCTAAATGGATAGATCCTGTTGGGTATGGTGGGGGAGTATCAATAACATATCTAGGACGAGAGCCATCTCCAATGTATTTGTAGATGTCTTCATCTTCCCATTTTTTCTCCCAGACCTTTTCTTTTTTAAAATCATAGTCTTTAGGAATTTCTTTATTTGACATATATTTTCTCCTAAAATAAGTTAAGTAAAAATAATATTATTAAATATGTAATTTATTATTTAAAAAAGTAATTATGAAAAATAGAAAAAATAGTTTAAGAAAAAGAATTTTTTAAAAATTAAACCGGTGCAAACAATTCAAAATCCAAAGTTTCCCTTTTTCCATCTAAAAATTCATAATACAATTCCTTCAAATTCGGAGTTCTTTTTTCTACAAATTCTTTATAATTTAAAAAATCATTATATTGTTCCAAATCATTGTTTTTAATATAATCAATATATTCATTCAATCTTTTTTTTGATTTGCGTTCAATACGATATGTTTCAAGAAGAATATGAACAACACCTAATTTTAAACCACTGCAAAATCCAAAATCATTTTTAGGCATAAAATATCCCCCCTATAATTTAATATAAATCTCATAAATATTATACTTATTGAATCTAGAATTAAATTCATTTACAAATTTTTCATTATTTCTACAAACAAACTTATCATATAATTCTAATTTCAATTTTTTGAAATCAACACTAGATTCATCTAATAACTGTATTTCATCAAAACAATCAATTGAAAAACGAAATTCAATATATTTATCAAACAATAACAGTTCTCTCTTAATATCTTCTAAAACCATTTCATTACAATCATTACATATTATACCAATATAATTTTCAGATGAAATTACTGCAAATTGGCAACCATATATTATAATACTTAAAATATCTTCACATGATGGAATAATAGCCCCAAAATAATGATTATGGCATGCAATTAAAATATTATTATCATTACATTCATTTCTAACATCATCAGAAAGATGAACTTTATTTTTTTCACCTTCAACCAAATCTGCAATTAATCTAAAATCTTTTGTTAAAACTGTTAAATATTCACATTCCACAAATTGAGTATTTATTAAATGATAAATAGCTAACATAATTACTTTTTCAAAATAAGAATATTTATTAATAGTTTTTTTAAGTAATTCATCAGAAGTTGGGGTTTTTCCGATTTCAACATCTATTTCTCCAAAATCAAATGAATTTAATGGGTTTAATCTACTAAAAATATTTTTAATTATTGAAAAAGCTTTAAAATTCACCATTTCAAATACACCAGATACAATTATGAATTTTAAAATATATAAATCCTTGAGTTCTAAATCAAAGCAATTTTACGAAGTTAAAACAATATTAAGATATGAAAACAATAATTAAATCTAAAAATAGTTAACTATATTATATAATAAAATCATATTATTAATATTATCAATTACTAAAAGGACTGTGTAAAAATGGAATTATTATGGTTTTATGTAGCAATTGTACTGGCTATAAGCGATGTATTGCACACTACATTAATGTGGAAGGTTTTCAACAACTTTTACATAGTGTTAGGTGGTCTAATTCAGCAATCCACCCACTCCACATGGCAGACATGGCTAGTTCATGAAATCATGGAAGCAGGATTCCATTTTATAGTATTGTCAATAGTTTTCTTAAATCCAACTATTGGAATTCTAGCAGCCCTCATTCATTTTGTTATTGACGTGACTCATACAATATTCATACGCGATTTGGGTGAGTTACAGCATAGAGCACTTCACTTTGTTGTGGAATCTCTATTTTTCATACTAATTTATGGATTTTAAAAATAATTAATGGAGTTATTAAATGCCAGTTATTACATTCAAATACCAAGATTTAAAAGATTTAGGAATAGATATGGAAAAAGACGAATTGATAGACACTTTACCTATGATGTCCAGTGACATTGAAGACTTTGACGATGAGGAAATCAAGGTGGAATTCTTCCCTAACAGACCGGATAACCTGTCTGTTGAAGGAGTAGCCAGATCTTTTAAAGGATTCATTGGTCAGGAAATTGGTTTTCCAGATTATGAAGTTGTTAAATCCGGAGAATATGTTACCGTAGACCGTGATGTAGCAGAAATCAGACCATATATCGGATTTGCAAAAATAGACAATGTCGACTTTACTGGCGATAAACTCAAATACATTATGGATTTCCAGGAAAACCTTCACTGGGTTATCGGAAGAGACAGGAAAAAAGTAGCTATCGGTATCCATAATGCAGATGTTGTTGAAGCTCCATTTAACTATATTGCAACTCCTAAAGATCAAAATGCATTCGTGCCCTTGGAAAAGGACACCGAAATGACTCCTCAGAAAATCCTAACCGAACATGACAAAGGTAAGGATTACGCTCATCTGATTGAGGATTTTGACAAATATCCATTGATATTAGATAAGGACAATCAAGTGTTGTCCATGCCTCCAATCATTAACGGTGAGTTAACCAAAATCAAAGAGGACACCCATAACATTATTGTGGATGTTACAGGTACCGATGAAAGGGCAGTCAACCAAGCATTGAACATTATCTGTTCATCATTTGCAGAAGTTGGAGGTCAAATCAAGTCCATGGAAGTCAAATATAAAGATAAAACCATTACAACTCCTGACCTGACTCCACAAGAGATGAATGTTCATGTGGATACTGCAAATAAATTGATTGGAGGAACCAGTTTAACTGCAGAAGACATTAAAGGATTACTTCTAAAAGCACGTTTTGATGCTGAAATTTTAAATGACAATGAAGTTAAAGCAATTATTCCTGCTTATCGTGTTGATATTTTACATGAAGTGGATGTTGTTGAAAACATTGCTGTTCAATACCACATCAACAGCATTGAAGCTGAACTACCCGACATCAACACAGTAGCTTATGAAAACAACTGGTTTAAATCAGAAGCAACCATCCGTGAAATAATGATTTCACTAGGATTCCAGGAAGTAATGAGTCTGATGCTCACCAATGAAGAAGCGCATTATGAAAAAATGAATCAGGAAGAAAAACCGCACGTGCAGGTTGCAAGACCAATTACCATTGACAGAACAATGATCAGAACAAGCTTAATCAACAGTCTTATGGAATTTTTAGAAGACAACAAGCATGAGGACTTGCCTCAAAAAATCTTTGAAATAGGGGATGTGTTATACCTTGACGATTCAAAAGAAAACAAAACAGTTTCTTCTAAAAAATTGGCTGCACTCGTCTGTCACTCAACCGCTAACTTTACTGAAATAAAATCCATTGTTACAAGTGTCTTAAGCAATTTAGGCTACACAATGGAGATAGCTGACAGCGAAAACAAAACATTCATTGAAGGTAGATCAGCTGACGTTACAGGTGATGCTAAAAACGGTACAGTCAAAGGATTCTTCGGTGAAGTGTCACCGGAAGTTATCACAAACTTCACTTTGGAATATCCGGTAATTGCATTTGAAATTGAATTCATTAACAAATGAATTCACTAACTTCTTTTTTTTTAATACCATAACTTTCTCATTTGAATTTCCATTTGAGAGTAATTGCTAGCTGCCGGCGAAGCATCATAATTATTGAAAACCACTATGAAAATTAACAAGATAATTATGATAGCCATTAAAATTATTGTCCACTTTCCCAATTATTCACCAACCATTGTCAAAGTTATAGTTCTTGCATGTCTTGGTCCATCTAGTTCAATGAAAAAAACAGATTGCCATGTGCCCAAATCAAGTTTTCCGTTTTTAACCGGCAAAGCCTCACTTGATGAGAGCAAAAATGATTTTAAGTGTGAGCGAGCATTGTTGTCGATTCTGTCATGAGAATAGCTAAATTTATCTGTAATCAAATTATCTAATGTAAATTCTAGATCGTTTAAAAGTCCAGACTCATTTTCATTAACAACAATTGCAGAAGTTGAATGTTTTGAAAAAATGGAAACTATACCCTCGTCAATTTCAATCAGATTGTTGATTTGTGATGTGATATCAATAATTTCAAAGTTTTTGTTAGTATTAATTTTAAAAGAATTAGTTATAACAGTCATTGAATAACAATTTGTCAAAAGTCATTAATAAAATAAAAGAAAAAAAGAATGAAAATTTCATTCATAATCACGTTTTTGCCAATATCCATATACAAGCATTCCCATTAAAGCAAGGATACTCATTACAACAAGGCCTGATGTATCAGTAACTTCTTTAGAGATTTTGCTTGGAGGAACAATTTCATATGCTTTACCTTCTTCGGATACTTCACCTTCACTGGCGTCCCCAGCATTTACATCCCCATCAGTCTGCACATCCTGACCATTGTCAGATGAATCCTGTCTTGTTCCGGAAGCGTTTGTTCCGAAAACACCGGATTGCTTATTTTTAGAATAATGTGCACTGTTTGAAGTTCCATTGTTCGTATTTCCACTGCCTTTAGCAGTTCCATCAGCATTGTCTGTAGATATGTCTGAAGAAGTGCCTGAAGAACCCCTTTGCCCATCGGTTGATTGTGATGTTTTTGAGTCCTGATTGTCATCCTTTTCACCGGATGCAGTCCTATACTTGTATTTTACAGGTTCTCCCCCAACCATTACTTCAATGTCATACTCCTTGTCTGACTCCAGGTTTGCATCGATAGTGGCTTTACCATTTACAAATTTTGCAGTGTACTGATTTCCGTTAACGTTGACTTTTGTATCGAATGTTCCGAATTCCTTTACTGCTTCACCTTTGGTATCATACATCTGAAGCCCAATACCGTTTTTAACTGATATTGTTCCCATTTTCATGATACCTGCAAGAAGCATAGGACATACAAATGTATTTGCATCATCTGTTGAATCAAACCAGTTATCCCCTAATTTAAATACCGGTAAATCGGGATTGTTTTTAGCCTGATACATCTCATTATGCGCCAAAACATTGTATTTGACTTCAAGCCTTCCAGGAGTATTTTCCTTTGAGGTTTTAAAGCCTGAACCGAACAGAAGTCCATTTCCTGTTTCATATACTCCACCAGTCTCCTTGATTGATGGATTTCTGCGATTGCTTGTAAACGAATTTGCATTTATAACATCATAGCTTGATGTGGAATTAATGAAAATACCATTAAGGTTTTCATAAGCCGTATTATGTTTAATGACATTTCCATAGGATTTGTCCTGCAAAGTTATTCCATTCAACACATTATGATGAATCTCATTATAGACAATACTGTTGTTGTTTATATTGGAAGTTTCAATTCCAGATCTTCCATTATATGAAATAGTATTGTTTGTGATTGTGCTGAATCCGACATTCCTAATCTGGAGTCCGTCACCTTTAGATTTTGAAATTGAATTAAAACCTACATCCACATAATCTGAATTCTTAACAAGAATTCCTGCTTTATTTCCACCTGTTACAACATTATTTTTAATAGTCGTATTGTCTGAGGAATCCACAATGACACCATAATCACTCAAATCAGATATGATTGTTATTCCTGACAATATGCTTCCGCCACTTTTGCTTGTGAAGTAAAATCCGAAGGTCTTGTCTATTTCCAAGTTTCGAGCCTTGCCACTTACACTATCTGAGGTATATATCTTACTGTTAACATCAGAAACAATATTCAGTTTCTTGTCCACAACCAGAGAAACATTTCTGTATTCCTTTGAGGTGAATTCAAATGTATCCCCCTCGTTTGCATTATCGATGAGGACTTGAATATCATCACTTGACATTTCATTCGTCACATGATAAGAATTACTTTGTGAAGTTAGATTATTATTGTCAATATCGATAGCATTTACGGTTGAAACCATCAATAGACTAGTTAAACATATGAATAAAATAATAATTGCTTTTTTATTCATATACAAAACCTTCTATTACATTTTTAATCAAAATAAATATTAAATCAACGAAATGATTTAAAATTATTATTGACTAATATTTATTATATATAGATTTAACCCATATAAAGTTTATTAAATTTAATAAAAAGTGTAAACAATTGTTATTTAATATTATAAAGTACCTTAACATTGTTATAAAAAATTAGTATAAATAATAAAAAATACAAACTATATACAATTGCTTATCGATTGAATAAATTATAGGCAGTTGTGAAAAAATTTAAGAAAGATGATTATATGAACAAGAGAAGTTTGTTTATAACTACATTTTTAGTTTTCGCCATAATCTTAGGTTCATCTGTTGTTTTTGCAGAAGATACTTCTGATATTACAACAGCTACTGATGAATTGGGATTACAGGAAAACTCTGATGTTAACGATATTATTCAAAGCACAGAAGATGCGAAGTTATCCACTAGCTACGACATTAAATCAGGTGCAGATAGTAACACTATCCAAACTACAATTAATAACATGAGCGACGGAGATACTTTAAACTTCGAAGAAGGAACATACAATGACATTTGCATATATGTGGATAAAAGTATTACAATCAACGGTAACGGAGCGAAATTAATCGGATATGAAAATCCAAACGAAAATACCACTCCAAATAAGGTGACTACCCCAACTCAGGCTGGTGGATACGGAATTGGAAATTACGCAACATTATATGTCATTAATACAACCAATGTTGTAATCAGCGGATTAAGTATTGTCGGACAAAATCCTGCATATGGACAAGCAGCAGTATTTGCAAATACCGCAAATAACTTAACCATTGAAAAATCAACAATTACCGGCGGATACTGGGGTATTTATTTACAAACCTGTGCTGACGGTAAAATAACCGGCAACACAATTAAAGATCAAGAAGCAATAGGTATTATAAACTTTGGATCTGCAAGAACTCTCATTGCAAACAACAAAGTTATCAATGCTAAAAACCACGGAATCGATGCAAGACACGGAACCGGACCTAATGTTAAAGTTATCAACAACACAGTAATCGGATCTAAAGAAGGAATCTACTTAATGCATTCCAAAGGACACACCGCATCTGGAAATACCATAATCAACTGTACTACCAGTTCAATTACTTGTTACGGATCAGGTCAAATTACACTTTCCAACAACACCCTGCAAAAATCCAGAATCGGTATTTTACTTGGTGGAGGGTACTACGACATCAACATTGAAGAAAACACCTTCAAATTAGATAACTTACCATTCCCACCTACATTCATATACTATGTGGCACGTGCAAACAGCGATTATCAAGATGCAACCAAGGTTATTGGAACCTACAGTGACAGTACTTCAAACAATATTACCTACACTCCTAGAGCAGACATAGCTACCCCTGTTGCTATCAATCCTGACTATTCAGCTATTTTAAATCCAACCGGAACCACTTACAATGCAACCAGTGGAATGACCGGAAATGAAATCCAAGGAATTATTGATTCCATGGCTGATGGAGACACATTATCATTTGAAAAAAATGCAATTTTCAACGACATTTCAATCTACACCGATAAAAACATTAAAATTATTGGAAACAACGCTACTTTAGTTGGATACAACAATATTAATCCAACCAATGTACCTGTAAAAATCAGAAATGAAAGTGCAAACGGCGGATATGCAATTGGAGAATATGCAGTATTATACATCGTTAACACTACTGGAGCAGTAGTTAGTGATTTAAACATTGTTGCACAATATCCTGGATATGACACAACCAAAGCAACCACCAGTACTGAAGAATACAAAACCGTAGGATTACATATTGAACAAAGCAAAAAAGTGTCTGCAATTAATTTGGATATCACTGGTGCATCTTGGGGTATTTTCTTAAGAAGTTCACCTAACGGACTTGTTGCAAACAACAATATCCATGATGTATACACTACCGGTATCATGAACTTCGGTTCAGCAAACACTACAATAATGAGCAATACAATCACCAATGCATTTAACCACGGTATCGATGTAAGACACGGAACCGGACCAAAAGTGGTTATTTACAACAACACAGTCAGTGGAGCTAAGGAAGGAATTTACCTAATGCATTCCCAAGGACACAAGGTCTATGAAAACACAATCAGCAATTATAAAATCAGTGCAATTACAGCATACGGATCTGGAAATGAAGCTATTTTCAACAACACCATTTCAGCAGGAAGATTATACTTCTTACTCGGTGGTGGATACTACAACGTAACTATTGGTGAAAACAAATATCCTCCAGCAGCAATGTACTACCCATTCCCTCCAACATTCAGGGAATTCATTGCACAGGCAGACAGCAAATTCCAAAGTGCTGATGGAGTAATTGGCATTTACAATACTGTAGAATTAAAAGAAACTGCAATAACTGCAGCTGCAGTTACCAAAACATACAATGTTGCTAAAAACTTAGTTATTACTTTGAAAGATGATAATGGAGATAATTTAGCTAATAAAACTGTAAATGTTACCATCAACGGTAAAACTTACCAAGCTACAACCAAAGATAACGGTCAAGCTTCAATTGCATTAACCAATTTGGCTCCTAAAACATACCCTACAACAATTAATTTTGCAGGAGATGACACTTACAAGGCATCAAATTCCACTGTCAAGGTTGTAGTTAAAAAAGCAACTCCTAAATTAACAGCAAAAGCAAAAGCATTTAAAGTTAAAACAAAAACCAAAAAATACACTATAACTTTAAAAACCAACAAAGGAAAAGTCCTTAAAAAAGCTAAAGTTACCCTTAAAGTCAAAGGCAAAACTTACAAAGCAACTACCAATGCTAAAGGACAAGCAACCTTTAAAATTACCAAATTAACCAAAACTGGTAAATTTACTGCTACTGTTAAATTTGCAAAAACTTCATACTACAATCAAGTAACTAAAAAAGTTAAAATAACCGTTAAAAAATAGAAGAGATTAATTAATCTCTTTTAATTTTTCTTTTTTTAAAAAATAAAATCAGTACATATTCTTTCGAGAATATGCAACATATATTATGAAAATTCCAATTAAAATTAGAACAATTTGTGGGAATATTGCTGCAACTAATGCTGGAATAACACCCAAATTAACAAGCAGCCACAATACACCATATATTACGATTATAACTCCAAATAATATGGCTATCTTATAACCGATATCACGTAAATCAGGAAGTCCACCATAAGGCATCGACATCAAATCACCTATAACTCTTTACTGCCTTCTTCAGTTCCAACAATTACCCTGTCAACCATCTGTGAGAATATTCCGTTTTCAACAACCCCCGGAATTGCATTCAAGTCGATTTCCAAATGAGCGGGTGATTCAATCTTGTCGAATTTGGCGTCAATGACAAAGTTTCCATTGTCGGTAATTACAGGACCGTCTTTTCTTTGAGCCATTCTTATCTCACAGCTAGCACCCATATCTTCAAGGGCCTGTATGACCATTCTTGATGCGTCAGGCAATACTTCAACAGGAACCGGGAAATTTCCTAACTCTTCAACGCATTTTGACTCATCAACAATAACGATGAATTCCTTTGCAGCATAGTCAACAATCTTTTCTTTTGTGTGAGCTGCTCCCCCGCCTTTGATTAAATTAAAGTCAGAGTCCACCTCATCAGCACCGTCAACAGACAGGTCAATATCATGCTCTTCCAATGTTGTTATTGGAATGTTCCATTGTTTTGCAATTAACAATGACTGGAATGATGTTGGAATTCCCATTACGCTGATTCCTTCATCGCGAATTCTCATTCCCACCTTTTCAATGAAAAAGTGTGTTGTTGAACCGGTCCCTAGTCCTAAAACCATACCGTCTTTTACATATTCTGCAGCCTTGTAACCTGCATTCTTTTTACTGGAATTATTGCTACTAGCATCTTTCATTTAAATCACAAACCCCAAAGTAAGTTTATTAAGTTTATAACCTTTTTTGCATTCCTCTTTATGTTTTCCTTCATTTTTCAGGACAATGCATTTGTCATTTTCCATTAAACCTTCAGGGAAACACAAGTCATAAAATTCACAAGTCTCTTCATCACAATCAGGAGAGTTATATGTAAATGTAGAACCTTCAAAAATGCTTTTGGATTGTGTCAATAGGTTTATTTTAGCCCTTTCGACTTCAACAGGAATTACTGTTTCCTCTGCATGTATTTTACATTTCTGTTCGTTGTCTCTAACATCTACAATTTCATATTTTCTGCCTTGTTCCAGGTTTCCAATACAGGATGATTTAAATCTGCAGTCTCCACATGCTTCAGCAGGACCTAGAAAAACGAATTCCTGACCTTTTTTTGCTAAACTTTTACCTATTAATGTTATCATTTAAATCACCTCTGTTTTATGAGCAAGCTCATATGCGGCATCACGAGAAATACCATTGTCCCCTAATATTGTGTATCTCTCAGGTCTTATCTCATGAGCCATCATCAGTGCATCAATCACATCATCTTCCGCCACTCCGATTTCCGCTGCAGTTGTTGGAGCCTGAACGGCTTTTAAGGCATCTCTTATTGCTTTCCAGTCCCCGCCGTGAAGATACATCATCATGATTGTACCTATACCGCACTGTTCACCATGCAAGGCAGGCTTGTCCAATATCTTGTCAAGTGCATGTGAGAAGAGATGCTCGGATCCGCTTGCAGGTCTTGAAGAGCCCGCAATGCTAATTGCCATTCCTCCGCTGAACAGTGATTTCATCACTATCCTTGCGCTAGGCTCAAGGTTTGGCTTGATATTAGCTATATTATCAGTAATCAGATGAGCAGACATTATTGACAGAGCCGCTGCAGATTCACTGAATGATTCATTCTTGAGCCGGTGTGCCAGTTCCCAATCCTTGATTGCAGTGAAATTGGATATCAAATCAGCACAGCCTGCTGCCAAAAGCCTGAATGGAGACTGTGCCAGAATCTCTGAATCGGCAATAACGGCAAGTGGAGAATGAGCTGTGACGGATATTGAAGTATTAGGATTTTTAATTGATGCTAAAGGAGATACTATACCGTCATGGGAAGCTGTTGTAGGCATTGAAACAAAGTAAACACCCTGATTGAAAGAGGATAATTTAGCCACATCAATAACTCTTCCGCCACCGATACCCAAAACAGCAGTGTCAGGAGTTATCAATTCTTCGACTTCAGATATGGACTCTTGTGATGCGCTATCAACTTTGATGACATCATATTCAATGTTTTCCTTTTCAAGACTTTCAATTGCAGGTTTTGCACCCACATCGTATGTATGGTTACCAGTAACAATCAAAGCCCTTTTATCCAAATGTAGGGACTTGCAAATCTCAGCAGTGTCTTTTATAACACCCGGATCAATGTAAACTTCACGAGGCATCTGTATTTTCCTATTGCTCATAATATCTCCTAATTAAATTATACATTTTTATATATGGTTAAAATATAATAAATAACTTTCTTATTCTAAACATCTAAAAAAATAACAAAATAATTAAAAATTGCCCTTGAAAATATAACTTTAATACTTATTAAAAACATAATATTTAATATTATAAAAATATTTTAGGTGATATGGTGGAAAATTTTGACGAATGGTTTCATGACATATTAGAACAAGCAGACATAACAGATTCAAGATATCC
>JAFUIW010000097.1 GCA_017473945.1 Methanobrevibacter sp.
CAAAGACCGGAATATTATTTTCTTTAATAACTTTATCAATTCCCCTTTCCTTAATGAGCTTGCCGATTACCGTGCTTTCCCCACCGGATATGACCAATCCATCACATTTTTCAACATCATCACTGTATCTTACTTCTTCCACTTCTATATCGAGTTTTAAGTTTTCAACGGTTTTTCTTGTCATGTCAAAGTGTTCTGAAACTGCACCCTGAAGATTTAGGATTCCGATTTTTACCATTTAAGCACCTTAAAAAATAATTAAAAATATGAGGAATTTTAAATTCCCCTGTCCTGCATTCTGTCGGATTCACTCAAAGTTGACATTTCCAGACCTTTCATGGCTTCGCCCAATCCTTTGGATACTTCCGCCAATACTTCAGGCTTGTCGTAATTTGCAGTTGCTTCAACTATTGCTTTTGCAAATGCTTCAGGATTGTTTGACTTGAATATTCCTGATCCCACAAAAATGCCGTCGGAACCTAACTGCATCATGAGTGATGCGTCAGCAGGTGTTGCAATTCCTCCTGCAGCAAAGTTGACAACAGGTAATTTGCCCAATTCTGCAGTTTGCTTTACAAGTTCAATTGGAGCTTCAAGGTTTCGCGCATATTTCCAGAGTTCCTCTTCCTCCATTCCCTGTATTGTTCTGATTTCTCCCATCACCATTCTCATGTGGCGAACTGCTTCTACAATGTTTCCTGTTCCAGGTTCTCCTTTGGTACGAATCATAGCCGCACCTTCGTCAATTCTCCTTAGTGCTTCACCAAGGTTACGTGCTCCACATACGAATGGTATTGTAAATTCCTTTTTGTTAATATGATATTCTTCATCTGCAGGTGTCAACACTTCACTTTCATCAATCATGTCAACTCCAAGTGTTTCCAATATTTGCGCTTCTGCAATATGGCCTATTCTTGCCTTTGCCATTACAGGGATGGATACTGCATCAACCACCTCCTCAACGATTGTAGGGTCAGCCATTCTGGCAACTCCTCCAGCTGCACGAATGTCTGCAGGTACCTTCTCAAGTGCCATTACTGCAACTGCCCCGGCATCTTCTGCAATTGAAGCCTGTTCTGCATTTACCACATCCATAATGACTCCGCCTTTTGTCATTTTGGCGAAACCTTCTTTTAACACATCTGTTCCTTTTTCTACCATGTAAATTTCCCCGTTATAATGTAATATAACAATTGTTATTATTGATTTTATCATATATAAATGTTAAGTTTTTACATATTATAATTAAACATACACATAATTAAAAAATAATCTTTTTTAACAGATGCCTAAAATAGTGATAAAATATGTTAAAATATTTCAGTGAAGATGAACAAAACTAAAAAAAAATAAATCCTCAAATCAAATATGATTTGATTAAAATAATTCATGAAATTAATTAAAATAATAATCTGTTGAGAGTCAATATAACTTGGCTCTGAAATTTCCTTTACAGCATCACCTATTAGAAATGGTGAGTCATGATTATGCAACTTTTGATTCCTTTTAATTAACTACATATTTGCTGTTGGAATATCAGTATATAAATTATCTACTAAAAATCGAAATTATCAATCAGTTTTTGCTCCAGCTCCTAAGAATCATTATGGTTGAAGGTTAATTCTTCTACTATTTTTTGATATTAAATCCACTCTTGCGCTGATGTTGGTTTTTTCAGGTATCATAATATATTAATTTATCATGTATTATATATAAAATTATATTATTTAAAAAATATAACAGTAATAATAAATTTTATTATTACCTTTGCAATTAAAAATAGTTTCTTTTTAGAGTTATTACCTGGATTTTTATTTTGAAGTTTTATTCATCCATTTCGTCAAGTTCTTTTTGAAGGTCGTGGATTTGCATTTCCTTGTAGAATCTTTCAAACTTTCCTACTTCAATAAGATATGCTGAAACTTCAAGAGCATCTCTATAGGTATAATTGGACTCTTTAATAATTTGCTTTTTGTCTTCATCCATGTAGGATGAGGTATTATTAACATTGGCCATAGCTATTACAACCTATATATAATAATTAATATAATATTTTATTATTTCAATTATATAAAATTATCAATTTTCTCATGAGCAAAATTATTAATTTTTAATAGTTATTGTTGCCTATAGAATAATGAAGGTTACAGTCTATTAAATTAATAGTTACTTTTTTTCTTTTAATTTAATGAAATAACATTAACATTAACGAATGCCCTATTGGGAATCAAATCTGATTTTAAATTTCGGTATATATGCAAGAGTTTCGGAAAGAAATTTTTGAATAGTTAACAGTCGATGTTAATGTTAAAAAAAAAAGAATAATAGCTAACTTTAACGTTAACTACTATATAAATCGGTAAATATCCAGGAGGATCAATAGCTATTACATTTCCATCTTCACACCAGATTGCTCTGACATTACCTGAAGTTGTATCTGCAACTGCAGCAGGATCACGGTTAATCCAGTTTCCCCCAGTATGTTTCTTATGTCTTAATCTTAATCTGATGTGGCCAGTTCCTGAAACTCTGCATTTGACATGGACAAACTGCACGTCATAACCTAATGATTTAGTTATTCTGTAATATACTTGTCCCCAGTCAACACAATTGGAACCTTTACTGGCTTTAGCATCTGTTATTGTTTTCTTGTCTGTCTTTTGTTAATCGAAATACTTGAGATATAATCTAATATTTGGCAGTCACTGAAATTCTTGAAAAATCAGATTTTATCTAACGAATAATTTTCACAAAAACACCTATAAAACATATTATTCCTATAATATTATATGCAGATAAATAGAAATATGTCCATATGACAGGTAAAGAGATTTCAGAATACATAACATTTCCAAGAACTTTTGAAAAATACAGATGGTACAAGCCTATACTTGTTTTCATAATAGGTGCAATAATATTTTTAATACTCAACTTACTATTAATTGCCGTTTTCTCTGCAATATGTGGAGAAAACATTATGGGCCAACTCCTGCGTGGAGGATATGAAGTCATGAACTCCGAGATAGGCGAAATCTATTCTCATTTGGGAGTGGTCATCATGATTCCATCTTTGTACCTTGCAACTAAAATTGTTAAGGATAGACCGTTTTCCTCATACTCCTCTTCACGTGGAGGATGGAACACCCAACTCTATCTCAAGGCATTTATAATACCGTTTATTTTATTCCTTGTCGTTGGAATTATTGAATCCGTAATACTGGGTAATGTGGGAAATTATCATTTTACAATACTGTTTTTTATAATCCTCCTAATTGTAGTGCCGATACAATGTATTGCTGAAGAATACGTGTTCCGTGGACTTCTTATGCAAACCTTAGGGTCATGGTTTAACATACCATTATTGGCAATCATTCTCCAAGCCATAATCTTTGGATTCACCCACGGATACAATGGTATAGGAAACATTGGGATAATAATTTCAGGTTTAGTAATGGGATTTTTAGCATGGAAAGCCAATGGTCTGGAAGTCAGTTCCGCATTCCATACTGCAAATAACTTATCCTTCAGTTTACTGGTCATGTTCGGAATTCAATCCTCAACCTCAACAATACAAATGGCTGATTTATTAATTTCAACCATGGGCTCTGTAATTTTCGGTATTTTACTTTATTACATCGGAAAGAGAAGCAACTGGTTTGGTGAGATTCCGGAAACCCCTCATGAGGATGATTCTTAAATTGAGATACATTATCCATCTTTTAATCGATGGCTTTGAATATAATTGTCGCTATGATAGTTTACTAGTTGTCTGATAAGTCGGAGTGATTGCTCACTCCTTCTCTCCTCAGAACAGCTAGTGTCAGTTTCCAAAAAAAACTACTCAAGCATATTGTTTACCCAAAGCAAATTTATTCTATATGAATGGGGTTCGAAAAATAAGTTTTGAATTGGTGATGGCTGTTGTTAATGTAGTTATGGAAATTCACTAGCTATCTCATGATATTTATCGCTGACAATAGCTACAAAGTCTTTTATCTCACCTTTAACTTCCAAGGTGTTAAAGTCCACTTCTTTTGGATAACATACCTCGTTAATATCTTCAGGCATATCTGTTTCAACAATGCTGTACCATCCCATTAGTTTTACCGGTTTATCTTTTGGAAATTTCTTTAACTCTTCAA
Source organism: Methanobrevibacter sp. (assembly GCA_017473945.1). Taxonomy (GTDB): domain Archaea; phylum Methanobacteriota; class Methanobacteria; order Methanobacteriales; family Methanobacteriaceae; genus Methanocatella. Next base: position 4,143 of record JAFUIW010000097.1, read on the forward strand.
TCATTTCACCGCAATTCATTTAATCACCTAACTAGAATATAAATCTGTAAATATCCAACTTGGATCGTATGCTATAACATATCCATCTTCACACCAGATAGATCTAACATTACCTGAAGTTGTATCTGCTACCGCTGCAGGGTCACGGTTGATCCAGTTTCCTGAAGTATGCTTCTTATGTTTCAATCTTAATCTGATATGACCAGTACCACTGACACGACATTTAACGTGGACAAACTGCACTTCATATCCTAAGCTTTTGGCAATACGATAATAGACTTGTCCCCAGTCTACACAGTTGGAACCTTTACCTGCTTTGGCATCTGTTATTGTTTTCTTGTCTGTCTTTTGTGAATCGAAATACTTTAGATATAATTTAATCTTTGCTATAATAGCTAACGCTTCATCTATAGTAGTTCCCTTAAAGTCGAAGGTTTTGATGAATAGCTTCATTGTTGAATCATTATAGTCCGGAAGGGTTGACATCCTATATACTATAGCAGGATATCTTTTGTTGGCTGTTATGTATGCTTCTGCTCTTATGGCCATGTCCACATATTCAGCTTTATCAATTTGTTCTCCGTTCTTTAACGTTACATAATTAGGAAGGAAATCTAAAGACTTGTTATCTTTAATGGCCGCCATTGTATACATAGCAACTAGCTTATCATTGCCTAATTTTTTCGCGCGCTTTTCAATATCTTCACAGCTACCTTTTAGTTTGAGTATTTGGTAGTAATCACGTTTCTTAAATTTCTTTTTGTTCTGGACTAACCAGTAGCATATGGAATTCATGCCCTGGCAGAAATAAGTCCAGCTTATACTATTACTTGACATATTATATTATTTATATAACATAGTATTATTATTTTTATATAATATGGTAATTATTGTGATTGCAATTCCAGTTGCAACTGTTGCAATTTTTGTTGCAATCAATTGCAATCCTGTTGCAACTTCCAAAATTTTCACCCTGAAATCTGAAATCTGAGTTGCAATAAATTGCAATTTTTAATTATTAGTTTGTTCAATATTTTTTAATATATCTTAAAATAATTGAACAGTTATAAATTTAAGAATGTTAATTTTAACGTCTCGAAGAAATTGCAATTTAGTTGCAATTTTTGGGTATATGAATTGCAATTTTGTTGCAATTAATTGCAATTCTCAAAATCGAAAAAGTCGGAAAATCCGTATTTGACCCCATTTTAATTGAAGTTGCAATTCACTATTTAAAAGTTGCAACAGTTGCAATTGTGAATACTTACAC
>JAFUIW010000098.1 GCA_017473945.1 Methanobrevibacter sp.
TAGAAAACTACAATGGAATAACTTTACCAAAATCAGAAAAGAAAAAATTCAGAACATTAACTGGAGTATTTAACCAAATACTTCACAGAATAAATAATTGGATAGAAAATCGAAAAAATCAACTAACTTTTTGACAGAGCCAAATTTTACATCAATTTAAATATAATCAATAATAAACATTTATACAGATTTACTTTAATTTTATGTAATGGTGTTGCAATGAGAATAGAAAAAGAATACAGACATTTAGAAGGCATTGATGAAATTCGAATTTTTGATGCAAACCAAAAGGATTTTTATAAACCTTCACCAAAGGAATTTGACATCGAGGACATTCCGCTTCAGGAACTTATAAACAATATTCCCGTTGAGATTCATTCACTGATTCCCTATGAGGAAGGTAAAGATTTCATAGTTCAGACAGTGGGCAAATTCACACTTAAACAATATCATTGCACTCAGGACGATACAAAAGGAAGACTGCTAAGCAAGATATCTCCGCTGTTTTATAAAATATTGCATGATGACCTATTGGATGTCTACAAAAACCACAATACAAAAAAAATAAGATTTGTTTACTACCATAAAAACAAGCTGTCAAAACTGAGCAATGCTAAAATAGTCTATGACGGCGAGAGGGTTTTTGTAACAACCAACAATATCGACACCCACATAAGTAGCCGTGTTGATCTGGAATACAGGGATTTCGATGAGGACAAGACAAACATCATAGAAAACTTTTCACAGACAGGAAGCTATTACAACATTAATGGAAAATATACATGGTCACAGGGAGTATACAACATCATCAACCGTGCAAAAGAGGATGCTGATGACTATTACAACATTGTATTTGACTTGGTGATACCTGAAGACAAGCACATCGTCGATAAGATATTCGACATCACCAACAATGAAACTGCACAATGTGATGAAGTTATAAGAATAAAAACCGTAGACGGTATTTTAAAGACAATAGAAGTAAATGTATATTCATATTTCGATGAAAGCGGCATAATTATTCGCCAGGGAATGATGAATGACATTACAAAATATTCCGCTGACGATTCAACTCAACCGGTTGATTTTCTTTTGAACGGATTTAAAAACAGTACAAAACTGGCCCTTCTGATAGAACCTTTAAACCATAAGCAATTCAAGTTCTCCAGAGGATTTTACAATTTAATAGAAAAGAACCATGATGAATTCGATCACTCAAGAGCCCTATTGGATAATATTGTTGAGGAGGATGCTACTCAACACCTTAACATGCTGATTGACGGTGAAATAAACAGATTCGATGAAACATTCACATATCACATTGACGGAAATCCACACAATAAAAAGGTCGTTGACTTGTACATAGAAAGCTTTGAATACGGAAATGCCACCCACAGCATAGGTTTTCTAACAGACATCACAGAAGAGCGGGAAAACTATGAAAAGCTGATGATATCCAATGACCACAGACTGGTTTTAATCAAGGAAATTCACCACCGGGTAAAAAATAACCTGCAGGTTTTAAACAGTTTCCTAAACCTTGAAAAAAGGGCATATAGAAATGAACCAGATTTGGTAATTGAACATATGCAGACACGTCTGATTTCACTTGCACTATTGCATGAAAAAACATACAAGTCACAGGATTTGAAAAACATAAATCTCAAGGATTACATAGCCGACCACGACATGCAAACTAGAAATATTGTTGATTCACCGTTTCATATTGAATTTGAAACTCATGTGGATGAAGATTTATACCTGTCCATCGATGTCATCACACCCCTGCTTTTAATAATTGATGAAATAACGATGAATGCAATAAAGCATGCATTTCCGGATAAATCTGCAGATAACAAAATAACAAAGTCCATTAAAAGCCTGGACAGTGATACCGTTGAGCTGATTATAAGCGATAATGGTGTTGGCATACATGATGTTAACCACATCAGCAAAAACCTGGGATGCGACATAATAAAAAGCTTAACAAAGCAGCTTGAAGGAAGCATACACATTATCGAGCATGAACACGGAACAGGATACAGATTAGTATTCCCTAAGGAAATGGAACATACAATAGAATAATTCTGAATCCGAAGAGTTTGTTATTTTTTTCATAATATCGATTTATATCTAAAAAAGACATATATAAGTATATAAATTCAAGTAAATGAGGTGTAATTATGCATATTGTGGAAGGGTATTTGCCTATGGAATGGTGTATGATATGGTATATAATATCGATTATTGTAGTCGTTATCGGTATAATTCAGCTGAAAAGACTCATCAATGAAAACCCTGGTGCTAAAAAAATACTGGCGGCAAATGGGATTGTGATGTTTGTTGTATCTGCATTAGGTTTCCCATCTCTTGAGGGATGCAATTCCAGTCCTGCGGCCAGCGCACTAAACGGATTATTGTTTGGACCTGCAATAACATCAGTTGTTGTAACCATAGTTCTCCTGTTGCAGGCTTTTATTTTGGGTTATGGAGGGATAACCACACTTGGAGCAAATGTTTTTGCAATGGGAATTGTCGGACCGCTTGTGGCAGCTATTGTTTATTATTTATTTAACAAAATTGGTCTTCCAAATATCATTTCATTGATTTTTGCAGTGATTTTTGCAAATGTTTTCGCTATTGCAACAACCGCATTGCAATATGTCCTGGCATATGGCGAAAGCTTCATGATGTTTTTTGTCATCCTGATGATGCCTGAATCATTTCTGATAGTTATAGATGTTATTGTATCTTTAATTGTATTTTTAGTATTGAAATCAAAATTCGGAGATTCAGAAATTTTTTCACAAAATCTCAATGACTTTTTTAAGATCAGATAATATTTTTTTTTAACTCTCCAGCAGCATTTTGCTTTAAATCTTTAAGTTTGTAATGCTGGAGAATTTTGAATATTTTTTTTCCAAATCACCGATATATGAAAGGTCACTTTTTTAGAAAGCATATTTTTCACATACTATATTCAAAAACCTTTATATATCAAAAAATCCAACTATTATTTACAAATTTGGATGTGGTTAAAATGGATGTTATGATTTGGATATTCATTGCAGTAATTTTCATTATACTCGAATTAATCACCAATACGTTCTTTTTAGTTTGGTTTGGTGTCGGGGCACTTGCCGGCGCCGTTTTAAACTATTTGGGATTTGACATTTATGTACAATTCATCGTATTTGTAATCGTGTCTGCAGTTTTGATACTTTCCACAAGAAGGTTTGCAGATAGAATCACACCTGACAGCAGCAAAAAGACCACAGCCGAAAGACTGATAGGAAAAACTGCAAAGGTGCTAAGGCAGATTGACGAAAACACCTATGTGGTAAATGTTTCGGGTGAGGAATGGTCCGCACATACAAATGATGCAGTCAATGTAGATGACACAGTGAAAGTAGTTGGAATAAATAGCATAATACTGATTATTGAAAAGATTGATTAAGGAGATTAAAAGATGTTATTTGAACTGTTCGTTTTAGTTATCATAATTTTAATAATTGTTGGGTTTAAGTCAGTTAAAATTTTAAGGCCTTATGAAAAAGGTGTAGTGGAAAGACTTGGAAAATACAGCAGAACTGCAGAAAGCGGTGTTGTAATACTGATTCCATTCATTGAAAGAATGGTCAAGGTTGATTTAAGAGAACAGGTTGTAGACGTTCCTCCACAGGAGGTAATAACAAAGGACAACACAGTTGTCGTTGTTGATTGCGTAATCTTTTATGAGGTTGTTGATGCATTCAACGCAACATATAACGTTGTCAATTTCTATCAGGCAATTACAAAACTTGCACAGACCAACCTGAGAAACATCATCGGTGATCTGGAACTTGATGAAACATTGACCTCACGTGAAATGATAAATGCTGAATTAAGGGAAGTGCTTGATGTTGCAACTGACAAATGGGGAAGCAAAGTGGTACGTGTTGAAATACAAAAGATTGAGCCTCCTCATGACATTGTCGAAGCGATGAGTAAACAGATGAAAGCAGAAAGGATGAAAAGGGCATCCATCCTTGAGGCTGAAGGTTATAAACAGTCTGAAATTAAAAAATCAGAAGGTGACAAGCAGGCAACAATCCTTGAGGCTGAAGGTAATGCAGAATCAATCAAGAAAATGGCAGAAGCAGATAAACAGGCAGCTATTCTAAGAGCTGAAGGTGAAGCTGAAGCAATCGAAAAAGTCTATGCTGCAATACATGAAGGAAATCCTGATGATGGGCTGATTGCCGTAAAATATCTGGAATCACTTGAAAAAATTGCTGATGGGAAGGCTACAAAAGTATTCCTTCCATTGGAATCAAGTGGTGTTCTGGGATCTGTGTCTGGAATAGCTGAATTATTTAAAGAGGATAACGAATAAATTATCTTCTTATTTTTTATTTTTGAAACGTTTTTATATTAATTTAATCTTTTATTATTGCATTTTGAATATTTTTTTTGATGATTTAGTGTATATTGTGTTTTAAACAAGTTTGGTTAAGGTGATGGTCAATTAGGTGAATTTAGAATCTTTTTTCCAAATCTTCCGCAACCTTTTTAGCAACGTACTCTCCGGAGAGTAACATTCCTCCAAAGATTGGTCCCATACGCTGTGATCCGTGAACTGCATTTGCAGCCATGCCTGTAACATACAATCCAGGATAGACTTCGTTTACATTGTCAAGGATTTTACCTTCTGCACGGTCTGCCCACATGGATTTTTCACCCATAATTTTACCGGTTTCTGTATTCAATGGAGCTTCCATTTTGTCCTGAACAATTTTGATGATTTCTAATGGATGGCCTGTTGCATCAATTACTGCTTTGGACCTGATTGTGAGGGGATCTATATGTAGGCCACTCATTTCAACTGAGCTCCAGTTGAGGACAACTCCGTTTATTCCGTTTTCACGCACCATCAAATCCTCTATTGACATGAGGTTGAATACTTTAAGGCCAGCTTGTGTAGCTTTAGATGTGAGTGTTGAGGTGCACTCGATGGAGTCTGCAGTGTAGTAATTGTCCTGATATTTTTTGTAGTTTATTCCAAACTCGTCAAGAATTCTGCATCCTTCTTCCTGAACAACAACTTTGTTAAACATCATTCCTCCTCCCCACATTCCTCCACCAATAGAGAGTTTTCTTTCGAACAATGCAACTTTGTAACCTGCTTTTGCAAGGTAATAGCCTGCTGTGATGCCGGATGGGCCTCCGCCACCTATTGCTACATCAATGTCTGTGTAGTCCAGAAAATCGTTCATGAATTCTTCAATGATTGCTCTTGAAACAATTATATCATCTAATTTTTCCACATTATCACCATGGCCATATTATCTTTTTAATTATTTAAAATTATTGTGCAAAAATTCTCCGCCTTATTCGCAGTAAAGTTCAAAAGCAATAAACTATTAATATTGAAGCTGAAAATATATAGTATTATATTTTTTGGAGATATTATTATGAAAGTTTTAGGAATTAATACAAGTCCAAGAGAAGCAAGTAATGTGAGAATTGCTTTGCAAACTGCATTAGGTGTTGCTTCTGCAAAAGGAGCTGAAACAGAAATTGTGGACGTTAACAAATTAACAATCACTCCATGTCAAGGTGACAACTACTGTAAAGAGCATGATTCTGAATGTGCCTTAAATGATGATATGCAAGATATCTATCAAAAAATCGAGGAAGCAGATGGAATAATCCTTGCTAGTCCAATATATTTCTGTGACGTTAACGCTCAGGCAAAACTCGTAATTGACAGATTATATTCTTATTTTATGAACCCTAAATTCGCAGAATTATTTTCAGAAAAGAAAGTTTCAATAATCGCAACACATGGTGCCGCTCCTTTGGAAGCATTTGAAGGTTCTCTAAAAACTCAAATGGCAGCTTTTGAAGTTTTGGGATTCAAAACTGGTGATATCATTAATTTGGATGACAATAATGTTCCAGGCGCTATTAATGATAAGAAAGAACAATTGCAAAAAGCAAAAGAGATTGGCGAAAACTTAATTTAACTGGCAGTATTAATTTATTTAAAAAATTGAAGTAGCGAATATCAAAAGTAAATTGCGGTGATATAATGGCTGATAATATGTTTCAGGACTGTGAGTACAGGTATGTTGAAGAAGATGGTGTTTTGCACTGTAAAAATAAAGATGGATTAGAAACTGAATGTGATAATTGTAAGGGCAATGTGCATTTGAATTGTCAGAATTATAATCCTAAAAAAGATTTGTGTCTTAAATGGTTTGAGATGGGAGTTAGTCAGGTATCTCAGTATGATACTTGTGCAGAAAAAGTAATTTATAATGATAAAGAATTGTCTCGTAAATGGAGTAATTAGGCAGATGGACTGATTGAATACACTCTTAGTATATTTAATTAGAAACCAATTGAAGGAGAACAAAAACATTTCATATTCAAATGATGAAAATCAGATTCGCACTGTCATGGCAGATAGAAATGTATTGTTCTTTAATATTCTTTTTTTCCGATTATAAGTGTTGATTCTGCCATTTATTTGAAATTTTTTTCAATAAAATTATCGAAAATTAAAAGGAATAAAAAAATAAGTAAAGCTAAATGGATAAATTAACTTTATCCAAAGCTTTAATATATTTGTCTGCATAGCTCTGTTTAACTGTTGTTGAATAGGAAAGCTCTGTTTCATAGATATAGGAAACCAAACCCTTATTGGCAATAGGTACTGTAATATATGCAGGACTTGAACCTAACTGCGGATCAAATCTTTTGATATGAGGTGTCAATTTAAGAAGTCTATTTAAATAAAGAGAAGATTTCTTATGAAGATTTTTACTTATTTTGACACTTTTTATATCCTTATTTGAAATCATGTGGATAAATCGAGGATACTTGTATCCGCTAAGCTTATAGTTTGTTTCATGTATGTCTGTTGTTATTTGAGGTTTTTCATTAGCAATATCTTTAATTATATATTTGTTTCCCAATATTTGACCGTTCATTCTGCTTTTTGAATAACTGTTCTGGTCTTTGGTTACATGAATGTAATACAGCACATATTTTCTTTTTAATTTATTGGTCTGCTTAACAAGGCTTTTATATATTGCCTTGTGCATTCCGCTTTCCTGAACATGAACTCCAACAATTAATGCAATGGTTTTTGTTGAAGATAGATTTCCAAAATAGAGCTTTTCAACATATCCTTTTGAGGTTTTACCTAAAATTCTTTTATATGTTTGAACTTTTGATTTCATTCCATCTTTAGAAACAGCAAAAAACTTTAAAACTTTATTTGACGGTAAAGTTATAGAGCTTGTGTATTTTTTGCTGTGAACA
>JAFUIW010000099.1 GCA_017473945.1 Methanobrevibacter sp.
CAACCCCTCTCAATCCTGGCAGTACAATATATCTGTTTATGTTTTCTCCATTCAGGAAATCATCAATGTGTTCGGTTATTATTCCAAAATCTGTTCTATGATTGAATTTTTCATTTTTGTAGCTGAGTTCTTCGTTTAAAACTGAAGGCATGTTGTTAATTTGATTTTGAATGTAATTATGTAATGTATTTTTGTCTTCGGAATCCATTTTTCCACCATTATTTTTTATATAGTATATTATTATTTAAATAATTATTCGTTATAACGAATGATTATTTATAAATGATTATATTTTATGAGAAGTAATGATGGTAAAACTACTTGAATTGATTGTTATTCTGCAATCGTCAACTTCAACATAGTAATTTTTGCCTTCTTTTGTAACTACAGAATTTTCCTGTTTCAATTTGGAAATGCAGTAACTAACTGGTTCTTCGGTAATTCCTAAATTTTTCTGTATTCTTCCGATGCCCATTTCTGTTGTATGTATTTTGTCAATGTTTTCAATAAGAACTTCCTTGTGCATTTCATCACCTGATTTTTGCATCTTAATTGAGGGTATGATTAGTTATTTATATATTACTTTCCTATTTAGTATTATGTCATTTTTAAAATTCATTCTTAAAAATCCATTCAGGAGGAAAACCAGTGCAATATTGTCTATTGTTGGAATTGCAATAGGAATCATTGTCATTGTTGCTCTTGGTGGAATCACTGATGGGTTGGTCAACACTTTTGAAGATACGATTCATGCGGGAGGGGCTGACTTTCAGATTTCTGGTAAGGAAACCGGAGACTCCGCATACGGAACCAACACCATCGATGCAAACTGGACTGAGAAAATAGCAAATGTTTCAGGTGTTGATGAGGCATATCCAATTTATGTTGTCCTGACCTCGGTCGGAGATGACTATATGAATACGCTGATTGGAATTGATCCTAACGGTACAACATTGGCTGATATATCAATGAAAGAAGGCAGAATCTTTGAAAGCAATGCGTCTGAAGCTATTCTTGGAGAAATTTATGCCAATGACAACAATTATTCCGTTGGAGACAACATTGAAATTGACGGTGAAGACTTTGAAGTTGTTGGAATCTATGAAACCGGAGACTCCAATATGGCCGGTGGAGTATTTACATCAATCGCTAAGGTTGGAGACCTGATGGATGATGAGAATTCAATCTCAAACATCTATGTTAAAGTCGAAAAAGGTGCAGACGCTCAGGAAGTGGCTGACAGGATTGATGAGAAGTACGGTGACAATATAACCACAATCACTTCAGTCATGGAAATGGAGCAGATGGCTGACATGCTGAACATGCTTCAAGCATCAACATGGGCAATTTCACTTCTGGCAATCATTGTTGGTGGTTTGGGTATCATCAACACAATGCTGATGAGTGTGTTTGAGAGAACCCGTGAAATTGGAGTTTTAAAGGCAGTCGGATGGTCAAACGGAAAAATACTGACAATGATTGTCGGTGAATCATTGGTGATTACAATAGTTTCAGCTATTATCGGATCACTGATAGGATTTTTGGCATGTACATTATTGGGTCCTCAAATGGGAATTGAACCGCTGTTCACTCCGAAAATATTCATTCAGGCATTTGCAATAGCTATTGTGGTTGGAATAATCGGAGGAATCTATCCTGCAATCAAGGCAATGAAACTGCCGCCGACAGAGGCATTGAGGTATGAGTGAGGTGATTATATGAATGCAGTAGAGATGAAAAAGGTTTATAAAAGTTATGAAAATGGAAACATCAAGGCATTGAACGGCATTGACCTCACAATTGCTGACGGCGAGTTTGTATCAATCATTGGTCCGTCAGGTTCAGGTAAATCAACATTGCTCAATATGCTGGGGGCATTGGACATTCCGGATTCCGGAAGCATCAACGTTGCAGGTCAGGATTTGACCACATCTAAAAAGTTGAATGAATTCCGTGCAGAAAAGATTGGATTCATTTTCCAGCTGCACAATCTAATTCCAAACATTTCTGTTGTTGAAAACATTGAAATTCCGATGTTTACTCAGAAATTGTCTTCAAAGGAGATGAGAAGCAACGCATTGAAATTGCTTGATGATGTTGGTCTTAAGGACAAGGCGGACATCATGCCGAACAAGTTGTCAGGTGGTGAACGTCAGAGAGTAGCAATTGCCCGCGCACTTGCAAATAATCCTTCAATAATATTGGCAGATGAACCAACAGGATCACTTGATTCAAAGACAAGTAGCAAAATCCTTAAGCAACTAATCGATTTGCACGAAGATAAAAATGTAACATTGATTATTGTCACTCATGATATGGATGTGGCTAAACTTGCAGACAGAGTTATCGAAGTTTTGGATGGTGAAATCATTTCAGCAGGTGATGACTCTTTGATAAACAGTAAAATTGATGTCTAGATGTATTTCTATTCATCATTATCTTTTTTTTAAATTCAAGCTATTTTTTTTAATTAATTCTGCATTAATTTTATATGTTCTGATTTTAAATTATTAATTAATTTGGAAAATAATGGTATGAAAACATGAAAAAAACAAAAATTATATGTAGTATCGGTCCGGCTTCCAATTCTGTGGAGGTCATGAGTGAAATGGTCAAAAACGGTATGGACTGTGCACGTATCAATCTTAGCCACGCAACAAAGGATGACATATTGAAAACAATAGATGTTATAAGGGAAGTGCGTAGGATATGTAATGTTCCTGTTGCCATAATGTATGATACAAAAGGGCCTGAATTTAGAACATTGGAATTTAGGGACGGTGGCGTAACCCTTCAAAAAGGGGATACAATTAAAATGAGCAAGACTTGCATACTGGGTGATGAAACTGAATTCGGCGTAAATCACAGTGAGGCTATAGAACATATTAATGTGGGTAATAAGGTACTTGTGGACAATGCATTGTACGAATTGAAGGTAATCAATAAGGAAGAGGATTACGTTGAACTGGAAGCTTTATCCAACGTTAAACTTCAAAACCATAAAACTATTAATGTCCCTGGTGTCCATTTAAACTTGGATTTCATCAGTGATGTAGATAAAATGGATATTGCATTTGCAGCCAAACATTCCTGCGATTACCTTGCACTGTCATTCGTCAATACAAAATATGATGTGATTGCCGCTCGAAAAATAATTGATGAAGCAGGTGGAGATACATGTATCATTTCAAAAATTGAAAGCCGTATAGGCATTAAAAATATTGATGCCATAATCGAGGAATCCGATGGAATAATGGTGGCTCGTGGAGACTTGGGTGTGGATGTTCCAATCGAAGAGTTGCCAATTCTTCAAAAGAGTATTATCAGAAAATGCCGTGAAAAAGGAAAATTTGCTATTGTTGCAACAGAAATGCTGGCTTCAATGTATGAAAATCCGAGACCTTCAAGAGCAGAAGTTTCAGATGTGGCCAATGCGGTTTTGGATGGAACTGATTGTGTAATGCTGTCAGGAGAAACCACAATCGGTAAATATCCTGTATCTGCAGTTGAAATAATGGGAAGGATATGTAAACATGTGGAATCAACTATTGACTATACGAAACATGTTTCATACAAGGGAACAATAGGCACCAGCGACACAATCGCTAAACTGGTTGTTGATGCTGTGGAATATTCGGATATCAAATTGATAGTAACGCCTACTATGACTGGTTTTACTGCTTCCAAAATCAGTAATTTAAGGCCAAATTCCATTATATTGGCATGCTGTCCGTCCAGCCATATTGCAGAAAAGATAGTTTTGAACTTCGGCGTCAAACCCGTTGTAACAAAAATATATGAACGCACTGATGAAATGGTTGAAAGCGCAAGAAAAATAGCCGAAGAAGAGTTCAATCTCGATGAAGGCGATTTGATAATAATAACGGGCGGATTCCCATTGGGTGAGTCAAGAACAACTAACTATTTGAGAATTATTGAAATATGAAAAAAGTTGATGCAAATTATTGGATGAAATAAAAATAGTAAATTAGATGATTCCATGAATCATCCTTAAAGCATCTAAAAGACCATGGCTGTATTCTATACAACCGAATGCAGTCCTCATATCTTCTTTTTCTAAATAATATTTTGAATCGTTCCAATAATCAACGGCCCGGTCATATACCTCTTTTTCCTTTCCTTCAAAGGTAATGTCAGCTACTTGATTTAAATTTCTTTCTAGTTTTGCAATATCTTTAGCTATTTTTTCAGGACTTTCCAATTCACTCATTTTAACTGTCTCCAAACGTGTACTATTCTTTGTCCAACTGTAAAGTATGATAAAATCACTAATATGTAAATGATATATGTAAAGTAGATATCTCCTGCGAAATATCCGATTAATGCTCCAATCATTAATATGACCATACGTACTGCTCGCTCAGCAATTCCAATGTTGCATTCTGCTCCCTGTGATTCTGCTCTTGCCCTTACGTAACTCACAGTTATTGCTGAATGAATTGCCAGAACTCCTACAAACCAGTCACAGTATCCTCCGAATATGATTCCGATGTAGATTATTGCATCTGCAAATCTGTCCATTGTAGAGTCGAGAAATGCTCCAAATTTTGATGATTTTCCATGAAATCTTGCAATTGCACCATCCATAACATCCAAAAATCCGGACAATAGTATGGCGATACAACCTAAAATCAAATCATGATTTGCAAATCCATATGCTGCAAGCAGAGCAATAAATGGCGAAATGACTGTTACAACATTTGGATTAATGTTTAAATTTCGAGCTATAGGGTTCAATATTTTTGTTAATAATGGTCTTAGACTTTGAAGCATAATTATATATAAATTTTTATCTAATATAATTGTTAGGTAAAGAGAAATGAAGATATTAAAAACTGACATTAATAAACTCGATGAAAAAATAATCGATGAAGCTATTGAAGTGTTGGCTAATGGTGGGGTAGTATTGTATCCAACGGACACAGTTTATGGTTTGGGTGCTAATATTTTTGATACAAAAGCCGTTCGAAAGGTTTTCGATATTAAAAAGAGAAGTCTTTTGAAACCATTGTCGATTTTAGTTTCAGATGTTAAGGCAATTGATTTGGTTGCAAAGGTTTCAATCGAGCAAAAGGAAGTAATCAACAATCATCTTCCAGGACCTTATACATTTATTTTAAAAAAAAGAAGGATTGTTCCAAGGGTAGTGACCAGCGGATCCAATTATGTGGGCGTTAGGGTACCTGACAATGAACTCGCTTGTAGATTGGCTAGTCTGTTTCCAATAACTACCACCAGTGCAAATCTTTCTGATGATGAGGTTTTATCTTGTCCAAATGAAATTTTAGATCAATTGGGTTGTGAAGTTGATTTGGTTATTGATGTTGGTGAGCTTAAATCAAATCATGCATCAAAAATAGTGGATTTGTCTAGTAGAAATCCAAAAATAATAAGAAAATAAGAGATTAAGACTTAATCTCTCATATATTTAATTAACAGAATAAAACCTACGATTAAAATTAAGATTCCGACAATTGTTAATTCATTTCCTGTTGAATGTTTTAACAAATTAGTTTCTTTAATTTCATTTTGATTAACTGTTGGTGTTTTATTTTCACCAGTTTTTGAAATGATTGTGTTGTTTTCTATTTTTTCTTTTGTTTCATTGTTTTCTGGTATTGTTTCGTTTTGTGTTGGGGTGTTGTTTTCTGGTATTGTTTCGTTTTGTGTTGGGGTGTTGTTTTCTGGTATTGTTTCGTTTTGTGTTGGGGTGTTGTTTTCTGGTATTGTTTCGTTTTGTGTTGGGGTGTTGTTTTCTGGTATTGTTTC